>NZ_CAWUDN010000039.1:0-65364 GCF_963920915.1 Nostoc sp. PCC 9305 | reverse complement strand
ATCTTACTTAATTTGTCAAGCTCACCCTATACCAAATTAGATGAGCTTACCCTGCCTTTCCAGGTATATCCATTAAGTAGGAGGTTATGGATCTCTTGTCCAACTTGAGTATTCTCAAACTGAGTGAATAAACCTCCCTTTGCATTTAACTTGTCTATTGAGTACTTAAATAATTCAAGGAAAGCTTTGTTGATCTCAGTAGCGATACCATCGGCATCTGTAACGCAGATTGCCTCACGGGTTTCTTCGACTACCTTGCAGACACACAGTAGCGATTCTTTTATCGGTAATCGCTTGCTCAGTTGATTTTTTAGTTGATTAATGACGTATTCTAGCTTCGTCATCTGTCTAGCTATGAGTGATTCTATCTCAAAAGGGCGCTGCTTAGTCTCTTTACTTGCTTCAGGTGTTTGATTCATGGACACTTCTGAGTTAGCATCTATGTAGACTATTAATTTTAAATAGAAAAATATACTTAAACTAGCGGCAAGAATTGCCCACAAGATACTTAACTCTATATTTTTAGCCAGGCTGAAAGATACAGTATCTTTGTTAATACTTTGAGGTATCACGCTGTGGATATACACGTGCAACATGCAAATAAATAACATAGCTTTCACTTGCAACATTAAGGGCTGTCAGTTGAATTGTCGGCGTTGGATAAATACGGGATGATTTAGTTAAATATGGATATTTGCAAATATCCATATTTAACTAAATCATCCCCCTTGTAAGGCAAGTTTCCTTTAAATTTTTGCTTTTGACTAAAGCGATCATGATTTTTTCTGAGCAAGGTTATATCGTTACTTCCGGATACAAATTTTCTGTCTGACTTTAAAGGCTGTGATGGTTTCGAGTTTCGCACGGGGAACTAAAACTCCAGTTAGGTTAACGGTAGTTCAGAATCCTCAACAGCCCCCAAAGCTTTTAGAGTCGCTTTTTGAGCTTCAGTGATACCTGTAACACCAGTGATATTCATGCCCTCGTAGGGCCTTATTCTCAGGATTTTGAGACACAGACCTGTCTCAAAATCCCAAAATCGTATGCTCTGATCTTCACTGCTACTGGCAAGGACTGTATCCACCTCAGATGAGACTACTTCACATAAGATGGTGAAAGCAAGGGAATAAACCCGTTTCGTATGCCCTTTCAAAACTTTGAGGCATTGACCTGTGCTGACATCCCAGATCCGTATGGTTTGGTCTGTGCCACCACTGGCTAGAAATCGGCCATCTGGACTGTAGGCAACTGTAACAACTGAATTGGTATGACCCTGCAAAACTTTAAGACATTGCCCCGTGTTGACATCCCAAATCTTAACCAGGTGGTCTTCGCCACAACTTGCTACGGTTTGACCATTAGGGTGAAATACGATAGTCCATACCCAATTGGTGTGACCTTCTAGCACCCTGAGGCACTGGCTTGTTTTCACATCCCAAATGAGAATCCTTAAGTCGGTTCCAGAACTGGCAAAGGTTTGACCATCCAGACTATAAACGATTGAAGTTACCAAACTGATGTGTCCCTTTAACACTTGGACACACTCACCCGTTTTAATATCCCAGAACCTTATCATTTGGTCTTCATCACAACTTGCTAGGGTATTACCATTGGGACTATAAATCACTCTGAGCACCCCATGGGTATGTCCTTCAAAAATTCTCAGGCACTGACCTGTATGCACATCCCAAAGCATCACTAACCGATCAGCTCCACAAGTTGCTACAGTTTGACCATCCGGGCTAAAAGCAACAGATGTAACCCAATTCTTGTGGCCTTTTAAAACTTTGAGGCACTGACCAGTTCTGACGTCCCACAGCTTCACCATTTGGTCTTCACCGCTACCGATCACAGTTTGACCATTGGGACTGAACGCAATCGACCACACCCCACTAGTGTATCCTTTGAAGGTTTGGAGACACTGACCTGTCTGAGTATTCCACAGCTTGATCGTTTGACTTACATCTTTGCTGATCAGGCTTTGACCATCAGGGCTGAAAACGACAGTGTTGACTCCATAACTATGTCCCTGCAACGTTCTAACGACCTGACCTATGCTGATATCCCACAGCTTGATCGTGCGATCAGCACTGCCACTTGCTAACAGTGGATGGTCGGCGGAACTATAAGTCTCCTGAAGCATACGTATCTCTTTCGTAGAGGCTAACGCCTTTGGCTTCGCTTCGCTGACGCCAGAGCGTTCCATAACCAAAGCAACTGACCATACCGAATCTGTATGTCCTTGGAGGATTTTGAGACACTTACCTGTTTGAACATCCCATAGTCTTACTGTGCGATCGCTGCTGCCACTAATTAGAGTTTGTCCATCGTGGGTGAAGACAACAGAGCAGACTATATCTTCATGTCCTTGCAATGTTTTCAGACATTCACCCGTATCAACCTTCCACAGTTTTATCTTTCGGTCTGCACTACAACTAGCAAGGGTTTGACCCTCAGAGCTAAGGACAACAGACCATATCCATCCTTTATGTCCTTGCAAAGTATGCAGGCATTCACCATTATTGATATCCCACACCTTAACTATTGGATCTGCACTGCCACTCACTAGTATTTGATGACTTGAGATGAGAGTAGTAGTCCACATGTTAGTAAATAAAGTTTGCTGACACTGACCGTTATTAATATCCCACACCTTGATCGTTTGATCGTCACTGCCACTGATAAGCATTTGACCATCAGTGCTAAAGGTCAAACAAAGAACCCAACCCATATGTGCTTCCCAAGTCAATATTACCTGTCCATTGGACATCTGCCGCAGACAAATTTCGCCATGAGCATTGCCTGTTGCGATTAATCTTCCATCGGGACTGATTGCCAAGGAATAAATATAGCTAAAGCTTTCAGTAAAAGTAGATTTGGATAAATTAGATTTTGAGAAGTCAACACCACGTAAATTTACGTTTCGCAAATCAGCTTGCCAAATTGGCATATTAGAAAAATTATGATTGCTTAAATCATCCTGAAGTTGACATAATAAATTGAGTGTATTGCCGCCTGCATACCCTATTTCAGTTGGCAGGTTTTCCTGGAGGAATAAAATAATTTGCATTATCTGATTTTTAATAGCACCAGGATTACCAAATATATGCAATAATTGATTTAAAAGTGGTTTCTGGATGAGTTGCCTCTGAATCTCCTGAATATAATCTTTTCCCTGAGCCTTTATAAGTGCGTGAGTTTTGTAGATAGAAATTTTTTGAGTTTGAATCTCATGGATAACTTGCTTAATTAATTTAGCCGTTAAGTACTCCATAAGTACAGAATGTAATGTAAAATAAGTTAATGAAAAATTTTCAATCTGTGGGATAAATAAACGTTCAAGAACACATCGCCGTTCTAAAGACTCTAGTGCCTCTATTAACTGAGCAGGTAATACGGTGGTTAGAAGGTCATCTTGCAGATCCCTGAGTGTCACTGGTTCACGGTTAATGGCCAACCAGTACATAATTTCTTTTTCTAATAAGGATAAGCGCTCAAACTGCTGATCTAATAAATCTTCGATTTCCCCATAGATAATTGTTCCTTGAGATAAAAATTTAGAAATATTACCAGCAAACAAATCATTAATCGTCGTGGCTACAATCTTTAAGGCTAATGGATTACCCATATAGGATTGAATTAGGGTTTGCCAATCACTTGCTGAACCAGTAAAGTCACCTTTTGCTAGAAAAATTTCCTTCCCTTCTCTTACTGTTAAACCAAACAGTTGCAAAGACTTAACAGGCAACGTTTTACCTTCCAGAGCAGCGACTTCTTTGGGTTTCTCTCGACTTGTTAGCACTAGACAACTATTGTGACTTAGTTCTCCAATCCACTTAAAGAATTCACCATAATCTTTGTACCCTTCTCGGTAGTTACCTGCTTTACAACGATACAAAGACTCTGATGGAGCAGGACTACATAAAATAGACTCTACATTGTCAAGTACGATTAGGCAACGGCACTTTTGTAGGTAATATAAGAGATGGAAAATTAATTTATTAACATCTTCAGATAAAATTATTTCCTGTTGGTTAGACAGGAATTGAATTATGTCTTTAAGAAGAGAACTAAGGGAGGGTGCGTTATGAACTGAACGCCAAACAATATACTCAAATTTGTCCTGAATTTGACTCGCTAACTTCAAGGACAGAGCCGTTTTACCAGTCCCACCCATTCCTACAATGGCTATCAGTTGACAGCCTTCTTTAACAATCCATTTCTCTAAGTTAGTTAATTCTTTAAAGCGTCCATAGAATATAGAAAGTTGAATGGCTTCACCCCAAAATTGACAACTTTCAATGCTGTAATTGCTAACACTGGTAGTCTTCCGAAGATTGTCTTCGGCGATGAGAGGCTTTATAGCATATTGAGAAGTTTCTGAATTTATTCGCGAGTACAAGGAAACTGACTTTCTCCTTAAAATATTTCCATCATCTTCTGATAATTTAACCTTTGTAATCCCTTCTTCTGAAATTACTTGCTGTTTGTCTAAAGTATGGCTGAGTGAATGCAAATCTCTTTCAGAGATATTTTGTGAATACAATTTATTTAAAACTAGGCGAAAGTTGTTTTTGTTTACTCTCTCGCCTAACGCTTCTGAAAGCATTTTCCATAATTGAAAAGCAGCAAACTTAATGTATTCGGCATCATAGTCATAACTTTCGGCGATTTCTGGATAAGTTTTTTCCTCCCAAGACTGACGAAAAATCATCTCTTGTACTTTATTCAAAGACTTTTTCCCAAGAATTAACTCTATAGTGACTAAGGCTTCTTCAACTGTCATTGGCCATTGGTATCCTAAAGAAGTTTTTTGGTGTAATACCAATTCTATGTGAGCCTGCATAGAATAGTCCTTTTATCTAGTAAGGATTTCAAGCAGAGCCTTCTGTGCATTTTCATACAGAATTGGTATAATTTGGCAATTTTACAATTTACGTAACTAAAACTTATTAATCAAAGTTAAATTTCACATATTGTGTACTGTTGGATTCATTTCTGGATTTGGGATTTGGGTAAAAATAATATGAAGCGATGTGCAACTTAATATTCTGACCTCTCTCCTGCAAGGCTATCCATTCCCCTGATATTTCTTAACTTATTTATCTTGACATATAGGACTCATATCTGATTTTTGAACAAGATTTCAGATAAAACCCTTATAAAACGTGCTTTTCAATCTCAGTGTGTTTTCAGAAATAAAATCGGAGTCCTATAGTTTGGTTTTTTCATACAAAACTACTTATCTTAGTGTATCACAAATTACTTATTTTATCATTGTATTGTATTATAGTAAACATTGATATTCTCTATTTTGAAAGCGATTTTTTTCTAGAACCGCAAAGTTTGCTAGAGAGGGTCAGAGATTCAAGTAAACTAGGGGACACAGAGAAGATGAGGTGTATTGTATAAATGGCAAGAAAAAGTAGGGCGAACGCACCTTATTCCCTAACCTAACAAAAACTAAAGAAGATTCCAAGTTTATCTGTGCAAATACTCGCGCGAATGTATCATGTGACGGGATACCATTCGGGAGTTCTAAAAATGTTTTTAACCATTCATACTTTGCACAACCGTAAGTCGGCGTTGCATAATTGAAGTATGAATTTAACAGTTGGTAATGTCGCAGTAACTTTAAAGCTACCGTATGTAGTTGAACGTCAGACTCAACCAAATAAAAAATCTTTACATGAAGGATTCTGCCCATTCTTAACCCTCTTTCAAGAAACACTTGACGTAAAGCTTATCTAGAAAGGGTTTGATAAAATGAAGCTCCCTCCTTATCTTGAGATTTGGGGACAAGTTGAAGACCAAAAGTTTGCGCTTTCTTCTGAAGATTTTTGAGGATTAGATCCTGGTATTTTTGCTCATAGTATTCCATACCAGGATCAGAATATCGTCCAGCAGTTGTCCAAATTTGGTAGAACAAACGAGCCAGCTTATGTGCAGTAGCAGTTATTGCTTTGGGTGCGCCCAAGCGAGAACGTAAACGGCGATAAAATGCACCCAGAGCAGAACGGCTGTGAGTCAGAGAAAAAGCCGCCATGCGAAAAGCATTCGCAGCACGATTGACAACAGTACGAGTTTGAGAGCTTTTGACCTTACCGCCGGTCACTTTTTGACCAGGGCATAAACCTAACCAAGAGGTAAAGTGTTTAACGCTGGGAAAGCGTTTCGGGTTTAATCCCACCTCAGATAAAATGGTCTGAACAGTTAAAGCATCAAGACCATCAATCAGTGTAAAATCTACTCCTGCCATCCGATAAAGATATTTATGCAAATCAAAATCGGGGTGATTTGCAGTCGGTTTTTTTCTGCGTTTTCTTCCTGTTGTCGGCGGATCATCTAAAGTTTTAGGTTGAAAAGATGCTAAACATTTTTCAATTTCAGCGTCAACAGCACTAATCTGTTGTTGGTAAATTTCATACAAGGTCAATTCTTGCTGGAGGACAAATAAATGTTCACGACGGTAATCACCAGTTAAAGATGCAGCAATATCTGCTGTGCTGCTTTTGATATGTGGGTCTTTGAGTTTGGCTAAAACTTGTGGGTCTTGTTCACCAGCAACGATTGCTTTTATAATCTTCATTCCGGTCAAACCAGTCACATCGCTGATGACTTTGTGGAGATGTAAATTCATCTGGATGAGTGCCTTTTGCATCCGTTGTATATGGGCACTAGCACTCTTGATTAAGGTATCTCGCTGACGGATATAACTGCGTAGCACACAAACTTGGTCTTCTGGGCGAAAAGAACCAGACAGTAGTCCATATGTATGTAACTTTTGTAACCACTGGCAATCTAACACATCTGTTTTACGCCCAGGGACTGTTTTAACGTGATGAGCATTGACTAATTTGACCTCAAAACCCTTGGCTTCTAATATCTGAAACACTGGAATCCAATAAACTCCTGTGGCTTCCATTGCCACGGTATTTATTCGGCATTCCTTTAACCAATCAGCCATTGCAATTAAATCAGGGGTAAAACATCCGAATTGGCGAACATTTTTATCTGTCCTATCAGCGGGGACACAAACCCAATGTTCTCCACTACCAAGGTCTATTCCGGCTGCGTTCTGGTTAATTTCTTCTAAAGTGGATGAAGGCTTTACCACAGGTACAGGCTGGTTCTTCTCTTTATTCGCTGGCAATTTCATTGCTGCAACCCTGTTCTAGTTATTATGTATGGATAGTCCTGACCTGGGGATGTACTCATAGATAATCTTTCAAACGGGATAGGAAACGCAAGTCCTTCACCAATGTCATAGCCATAATGCCCCAGACGCTCAAATACTTGACCTATAATCATTCTAGCTATTCCCCATTTCCCAACTTTATTTTTTCAACTAACTATAATTTGGGGAAAATTACAAGACCTTGAAAGGGCTGGTCCTATGCTCATGGTTTATGCCATTTTCACTATTTGAAAGAAGCCGCCAAAGTTATTTATGAAGCAGATAGGCACGCAAAAAAGGAACTAAAAAAGCATGTGCGGGGCATACGCCAGATTGAACGTAGTTTTTTTGGCAAAGGTATTGCTTTGGAAATAGGAATAAAAAAGCGCTCCTAGAAGGAGCGCTTACATCAATTCACTAAATAGCTTTAGGTAAAGTACTCTTAAAAACAGACCATAGAAGTCTGAATTTGGATGAGTTTACCCATTGATAACAGGTGCAGTGAGAGCAACTGGCTCAGTTTCTCCAGCAGCTAAGTCGAGGGGAAAGTTATGAGCATTGCGCTCATGCATTACTTCAAGGCCCAAGTTCGCACGGTTCAATATATCAGCCCAAGTATTAATCGCACGACCTTGTGAGTCTAGAACGGACTGGTTAAAGTTGAATCCGTTCAAGTTAAATGCCATTGTGCTAATACCTAGTGCGGTGAACCAGATACCAATTACGGGTAAAGAAGCTAGAACGAAGTGCAATGAACGGCTATTACTCCAACCAAAGTTCTGCCAAATTAAGCGTCCAAAGTAACCGTGGGCAGCCATGATAATGTATGTCTCTTCTTCCTGACCAAACTTGTAGCCGTAGTTCTGAGATTCGTTCTCAGTGGTCTCACGTACCAAGCTGGAGGTTACCAGAGAACCATGCATAGCAGAAGCCAAAGCACCTCCAAATACACCTACAACACCCAGCTGATGGAACGGGTGCATCAGAATATTGTGCTCTGCTTGAAAGACCAACATAAAGTTGAAGGTACCGCTGATACCCAGAGGCATACCATCCGAGAAGGAACCTTGACCGATGGGGTAAATTAAGAACACTGCGGTAGCAGATGCCAAAGGTGCAGAGTAAGCTACGCATATCCAAGGGCGCATACCCAAGCGGTAGGACAACTCCCACTGACGACCCAGGTAGCAGAAACAACCGATGAGAAAGTGGAAAATGACCAGCTGGTATGGACCACCGTTGTACAGCCACTCATCCAAAGAAGCGGCTTCCCAGATAGGGTAGAAGTGTAAGCCGATTGCATTGGAGGAAGGAATAACAGCACCGGAGATGATGTTGTTGCCGTAGATCAGGGAGCCTGCAACAGGTTCACGAATACCATCGATGTCCACAGGAGGAGCAGCGATGAAGGCAATGATAAAGCATATAGTCGCAGTTAGCAGAGTAGGTATCATCAGGACACCGAACCAACCGATATATAAACGGTTATCAGTTGAAGTAATCCACTCACAGAACTTCTCCCATACACTCGTGCTTGAGCGTCTTTGTAAGGTAGCAGTCATAATTTGGATGATTACATTACAAGTTGATTGTTATGTTGTTGTCCTTAAGGAGGCAACATGACTTAACTATAAAATGTGTATTAACATTTGTCAGTTATATAACTTAGTTATAAAAAGTTATATAAGTTTCTTTTAGTTACCATTTTGTGCGACCCGGTGCTTAAGAATTCCAGAAGGGGAAACTAAGTCATCTGCCTTGCGGTAGATGACAATTCATAGGATTACATTCCACTATCAGACCATTACAAGTATTTGCAATAAAGTTCTTTTGTCAATACCTTCGCCAATTTACGAGTATTGGCATAGAGCAAAAACAAGCGTGTAAAATCTTAGGTTTGCTCTATCAGGAATTTATACTGTCCTATCCGTCGGGACTTAGATTTTACGTTTTGCCTTACGAGTATTGCACACTCTTGTGTTGGACTATTTCGGCAAAAGCTAAACTACTTCTATTTTTGGCGAAGGTATTGTTTGTGCAATCAATATTGTCATATAAAGTACTTGACTAATCGAGTTAGGGGAGGTAAATTATAGATTATGTACCCTAACTAAAATGTTGTTAAGTTAAACCAGACTTTACAAGATTAAGAACTCAGTTCCGCTGCAAATTTACCCATAAATTCTCTTTAAGAGAGTTCCAATTTCTAGCATTCCTACAGCTAGTATGAAAAAAATTTTGCAAGGCAATTGATTAAACATTTACAGTTAAAACATTTGGTCTAGTGGGCAACAAGCTATAGGATTATCGCTTCAAGAGTGACTTCTTATTCCTTAAAAAAGAGAAACTTTATGAAACTTCCTGATGGTCCCCAGATTCCACGCTGGCTAGAAACAATCCAACTGATTATACGTCCCCTAGAATTTTTTGATGAACTGGGAGAGCGCTATGGTGATGCTTTCACGCTAGGAGATAGAAACAATTCTCCAGTCGTGTATTTCAATCACCCTCAAGCAATTAAAGAAATCTTCACTGCGGAGCCAAATGTATTTGAAAGTGCCAGCCCGATTCACGTCGAAACGCTTGTAGGAAAGCAGTCCTTGGCAATTACAGACGGTGAACTCCATCAACGTCAGCGTCGTCTCCTCATGCCCCCCTTTCATGGAGAACGTATGCGGGCTTATGGTCAACTCATTCGTGACATCACTCAGCAAGTGATGATGAAATGGACGATTGGTCAAGTATTCTCAGTTCGTTTAGTCATGCAAGAAATTACCCTACGGGTAATACTGCAAGCCGTTTTTGGTCTGCATCAAGGACAGCGTTACGAGCAATTAAGACAACTGCTAGGTTCATTCTTAGACACAGTCAGTTCTACCCTAAAAGCAAGTTTGCTCTTTATTCCTGCCCTTCGATGGGATCTCGGTGCTTGGAGTCCATGGGGACAATTTGTGCATCTGCGCCAGGAAATTGATCAACTTCTTTACAGCGAAATCGACGAGCGACGGCAGTCATTAGAATCCTCCCGTACCGATATTCTCACCCTCTTGCTAATGGCTCGTGATGATGCCGGCCAACCTATGACTGATGTCGAATTACGAGATCAACTACTTACCTTGTTGTTTGCCGGTCATGAAACGACTGCAAGTGCATTAGCATTAGCCCTGTACTGGATTCACTATCTACCAGAGGTTAAGAGCAAGCTCGAGAGTGAGACTGACATTATCCGCACTAATGAAGACCCAAGCTTGATTGCCCGGCTTCCATACCTAAGTGCAGTTTGTCAAGAAACACTGCGATTGCACCCAATTGCTTTTCAAACCAATCCTCGTAAATTGAAAGCACCATTGGAAATCATGGGTTACCAGTTTGATCCAGGTACAGTACTAGTGGGCTTGACTTATTTAACTCACAATCGTGAAGATTTATACCCACAGCCGAAGCAGTTTCAGCCAGAACGCTTTCTTACACGACAATTTGCTCCCTACGAATATCTCCCTTTTGGTGGCGGTAACCGTAGCTGTATTGGCATGGCATTTGCTCAGTTTGAAATGAAATTAGTCCTGGCTGAGATTTTAGCGTCCTGGCAACTAACTTTAGTAGATCAGCGCCCCCTCAAGCTTGTACGCCATACCGTCACCCTAGCTCCTCCAACTAGTCTGCGTATGCTTGTGAGCGGGCAACGTCAATCTCAAAAGGTTCTGTCTGTACTATAACCAGGCAACGGGTCGCTACTGAATCCGTAAAATGCTGGTGATTTTTTTCCAGCATTATATTTAAGAAAGTAATTATGCTTTCTTAGGATTAGCTGACTTTAAATATCACGCTTTTAACGAATCTCAAGGAACATAATTTTGTCTGATAAACTATGCTTACTCAGCAAAAATCTAAAGAAATAGAATTTAGCTGGCTTCCAATTATTCAACTTCTAAGGTGGGATAAACCAGCTGGACGGTTAATCTTAATGATTCCTGCCCTTTGGGCTTTGTTTTTGGCGGGACGGGCAACGCCACCAGTACCACTTGTTTGCGTCATCATTTTAGTGAGTTTGGCTAGCAGTGCTGCTGGATGTGTGATTAATGATTTGTGGGATAGAGATATAGATCCACAAGTGGAAAGAACGCGTCAGCGCCCCTTGGCTTCCCGTACCCTCTCTATCCAAGTCGGGATTTTTATTGCCTTCATATCTGTGGGGTGTACCGGGATTCTTTCCCTCTATCTCAAGCCGCTCTCATTCTGGTTGTTAGTGGCAGCAGTGCCAGTAATTGTGTTGTATCCATTAGCAAAGAGGGTATTTCCAGTACCTCAGTTAGTGCTGGCGATCGCTTGGGGTTTTGGAGTTCTGATTAGCTGGAGTGCAGTAAGCGAGAAGTTAGAATTTCCCACTTGGCTGCTGTGGAGCGCAACTATACTATGGACTTTAGGATTTGACACCATATATGCCATGTCTGACCGTGAGGATGATCGGAAAATTGGTGTAAACTCCAGCGCCCTGTTCTTTGGTGAATACGCTGCGGTTACTGTTGCAATTTTCTTTGCAGGTACAGTCTTACTGCTGGGTTGGCTGGCTGTATCGATGCAGTTGCAACTCAGTTTCTGGATCACTCTATCTCTTGCAACCGTAGCCTGGATTTGGCAGTGTATTCGGCTGTATGACCCGCATTTGCCCAATCCTGTCTATAGTCAAATGTTTAACGAAAACATTTGGATTGGCTTTCTGTTACTTTTTGGAATGATTACAGGATCTCTAAAGTTTTGAATTAAAACATATTTACATATGTCTTCAAAAAGTGTTTGGGATACAACGTGGCACTGCTTAATGCCGGTTTGGGAAGGGGGGAAAGAAATAGTTCAACAAGGCTTGCCCCACATTCAATTAGCACCGACGTGGCAGGTACTCCTTTTAGGAGATGGTTCTCTAACACGACACCTGCAACTGCTAACAGGTGAACGCACGGAAGTTGACTTAATCGATATGTCTGAGATTGGTATAGACTCAGATGGTGCTCCTAAACCGATCCAATTATTACCAGTACCACGAGTACGGCGGCAAGTGTGGCTACGTACAGCTTCCGGCCAACGATTAGCGTATGCTACTTCATGGTGGACAGCTAATCATGTAAATGAGTATTTGCAGAACCAGAACTTACCAATTTGGGCAAGTTTAACGAGCCAACGCATAGAGTTGTATCGAGATGTGCAGGGAATTCACTACGGTAAATCAGTTGCTTTAGAGTTAGCTTTTGGTCAAACAGGCGCTTTTTGGGGTCGTCACTACCTATTTTGGCATCAAGGACAACCTCTAACACTGATTTATGAGGTTTTTTCACCTTACTTGAGAAAATACATTGGTCCAGAAGTAACTTTCATGAAAGATTCAGTTTCCTGACTTACGCTTGATGTGAATTAAAAAATCGGCGTTGCTGAATCATGGGATGATTTCGCCCAATTTAGAACGAATTATCAATGGTTTCACCCGCCAATTCATCCCGCATTTATGCAACGCCAAAAAATCCTGTTGTCCCATAAAGCTTTCCGGGTTAGCCCAAAAATAGGATTTGGAAATCATCGATGAAAGTACAAAGGTTTCAACACCTAATTCACATTAGACGTGACTTTCAAAATAACGATGAACTCAATTTTGTATAGAGGTGAATGAGAACATGAAATCACAATGGTTAGAAGATTCTACCAGACAAAAAAAGATGCTATCCCCTGATCTCAACCAGTTGAGTGACTCTCTCAATGCAGCAGTAACATTTTTGTTGGAGTCCAAAAGCCCGGAGGGCTGGTGGCAGGACTACAATTTTCCTCAGGCTGCTAGCATCGGTGATGAGTGGGTGACATCTTATGTCGGCACCATACTAGCTACAGTGCCTGATACTCGCATATCTGAGGCTCTTATAAAAGCTTGGGAACTGCTCAAAACCCGCAACCACCGTCCTACAGGTGAGTGGGGTTATAACTACATCCTCTGTGGAGATGCAGACTCTACAGGCTGGGCATTACAATTAGCTGCGGCCATTGGTGCTACTGATTCAGAACGGGCACAGCGGGCAAAGGCGGCTCTGTCTATGCATCTGCAATCCGATGGTGGGATATCGACCTTCATTGAGGAATCGATTCGAGCCTATATTAAAGTTCCCGATCTAGTTAATATCTCATTCGCGGGTTGGTGTAGCTCTCATGCCTGTGTCAGTGCTGCGGTCGCCGCTTTACCGGAGTTCCGCCCACGTTTGCTTGACTACTTGAGAACTACTCAGACATCCCATGGGAACTGGGATGGTTATTGGTGGAGTGACCATGAATACACTACGGCATTAGCAGCAGAGGCATTAGCAGCAGAGGGTCAAGCCACTGACCAGCCTCGTATCGATCAAGCAGTGGTATGGGGATTGAAGCGCTTGAGTCGCCAAGGATTTGTGGTAACTTCTAAGCACCCAGATGGCTCAACCTTTGCTACTGCATGGTGCTTGCGCTTATTGCTGTTAAACACAACCGATGCAGAGGTGAAAGCTGCTATAGCAGCTGCAACGCACTGGCTACTGGAACAACAGAAGCCGAATGGATCTTGGATGCCATCGGCTTACCTGCGGATACCCTATCCTTTTGATCGAAACCCCAATCAATTTCCACACTGGAGATATTACGAGGAGATTGAAGAAGGAGACAATAAGAGGTTTGAAGGAAGTATTATTTTCGATCACAACAGCATTTTTACCACTGCTACTGTTGTTAACCCACTCCTAAAAGTAAAACAGGGAGTGTAGAAAAAATAACAGCCTCTCAGCTATTTGTAGCCCGCACTTAACCTTTGTAAGGGTGTTTGTCAGTGCTTGCTCAAGTTGATTACGACTTACGATTGATAATACCTTCGTTGAGTCTTGATATAGCGGTTACCGATCTAGTGAGGTACGTTTTCAACGCTACTAAACTTGGTAAGAAAGATTTGGGTGTACCTCAGTTGTCGCTATATCCAACTTATAAGAATATCTAACTCAATGATCACGAGCTAGCAGCATTGCCTGCCATAGGTGCGAGGTTACAAATATTCTTTCACAATGAATGAAAGTTGCATATAAAGTTAAGTTATTAAGGAGGAACAAATGAACACTAAAGTTGAACAAATCAAAGACGCAAATATAACCCAGATGAAAACTAAAACTGAAAAAGGGGTAATGAATCTTCCAGCTAGTTGGTATGTAGCGATGGAATCCAAGGATTTAGGTAAAAAGCCAAAAGAAATAGAGTTATTTAGTAAACCCTTGGCAGCCTGGCGAGATCAAAAAGGACACCCAGTCATTATGCAGCGTTATTGCTCACACATGGGAGCTAGTTTGGGGATTGGTAAGGTAGTAAATAGCTGTATTCAATGTCCTTTTCACCACTGGCGCTATGATATCTCCGGATACTGTATTTCTATACCTGGCATAGAAAACATTCCCCCAACAGCTCGTCAGGTTACTTATGTAACCGCTGAAAGATATGGTTATATCTGGGTGTGGTATGGTTCTGAGTCGCCTCTGTTCCCCTTACCTGAGTTCCCAGCCCCTGAAAGCGAGAAGCATAACTACATACCTGTTTCTCGCTTTGCTTTGAATACCACAACAACAGTACCAAGGTTGCTTGAAAATGCGTATGACTATGCTCATTTTGTCCCTATTCACGATCTGAAGGTTATTAAAGAACTTGTTAAATCCGCCCTTCTTAGTAAGCTGCACCCAGAACAACAGAACGAACTACTTATTCCGAATGAAGCCTGGTTTGGAGCATTAATTGAAGTCCAACTCAAGGGTTTTACCGGGATAGTAAGTGCAATATTGCATGCTTTAGGGTTAAATTTTGAAAAAATGACATTGCTAGTAAACAGTTGGCCTAGTGGACACGTGATTAAAACTTTATTCCAGAATGAAGAGAAATTGAAGCTAATGGTTGCTACCACTCCAGTTGATGAAATTAACACAATAGTGCGTGTATCGTTAATGCTTAAGAAGCCAAGTAATTTCTGGTTGATTATTCCTTACTATATACTTTTTAGGTTACAGCCTAAAGCTAGTGCTTTGGAAGATTTACCAGTCTGGAACACTATGAACCCAAATGGAGGTGGGTCTTATGTTAAGCATGACCACCTAATTTTGAAATTCCGAGAATTATATCAAAATTGGGTTGAGAAAGCAGAGTAATGAACAGGTATTGAAAGAGATGATCTCAGAGATGCTTTATAAAGCAAATCTAGGTAGATTTGAACAAAATCGTGGTTGTTTAGGAAAGTGTATTTAGTTGAAAAAAAATTATAATCTATTGTCAAAATGTAGTAAAATAATGATGTATGCTACAATAAAATAACGCATATTTAATTGTCTTTAGTGTTAATATTTGCGTTATTAATTACCCAGACAAAAGCATCTAAATTACTCTGGATAACAACCAAGGTTAAGAAGCAACGAAAAAATCAACACTTATCGTTTTGTTTAGTTTTTGCCGATGTAATCCAGAAGATTTTTGATATTAAAGCAACTATGCAGTAGCACAGTTTTGTTAAGCTGAAATTCGTGATCAACACCAAAAATCGCCATTGAACTGGGATAATTTACTAAAGGATACATAGAATGACTTTTTTGGCACCTTCCAGCTTTGATTTAATCAGCCCGACAGCTCTTACCGCTGCTCACAATAGACAGTTCAGTAACATTCCGTATGCCTTTGAACTGGCGCAATTGGTGGATGCAAAAACAGTATTGAAGCAGCCGTCTGAAAACTACCTTCTAAAAATTGTTGTGCCACTGCTTGAAGTCCGTTACAAAGCAGTCAACCATCTTATTGCCAGATTTAGTCACACACAAATTATCGAACTGGCATCAGGCTTACTACCGCGAGGTTTAGAGATGTCTGAACGTCCGAACATCACCTTTGTCGAAAGTGACTTACCTGCTATGATTGACTTCAAAAAGCAGTTAGTTAGTCAATTGGTTGAAGAACTTTCTAATCTTCACTTTGAAGCTATAGATGCAACCATTAGACCAAGCCAATTTCCGATTCACGCTGGCTACCTACGTGACTCGGAAAAGGTTACTATCTTGTGCGAAGGGCTTTTGATGTACTTGACTTTTCCAGAAAAGGAGCGGGTTTGTGCCAATATTCGGGAGGTACTCTTGCACTATGGAGGTGTTTGGATCACGCCTGACCTGATGACTAAGGAGCAGTGGCATAAAATGCAAGAAATTAATTCAGAAGTCGAAGGGATGTTTCAAACCGTTTCTGACTTTACAGGTAGATCTCTGATAGAGAACAGCTTCAACAACATGGAACACGCCAGACAGTTTTTTAGAGAACAAGGGTTTGGCGTTGAAGAACACAAAATGATTGAAATCATGGGAGAGGGAGAAGTCTCTTGTAAACAACAGCTAGGACTTGATCCTAACTTCGTTAAGTATCTTCTCTCCACAAATTCTATCTTCGCCCTTACCCTTGACTCCTAATCAGTTGTTTAAGAATTTTTCCCCTAGCTTGAGAAAAGCGATTTTTATCGAGACACAGTTAGAGCCGACTGTGTTGAACTCAAGTACAATACCCTGACAAAACCTTCAACTAACAACAATTAACGAAAAACTATGTCCAACAGTACTATCTCTGAAAAGCCCGCTTTGCGTATTTTAGACATCCATGTATCAGAAGTAGAGAAATATCCCAATACCCTCAAGGATATTATGTTCAACCGTAGTTTCGAAGGCATGATCATTCGTGGCGTGCTTTCCCCGGAAACTGTTGAGCAGGTTGTCTCTCGCTTGGAGAACGGTGCCATGAAATCGCTCTACTCTACTCGACCAACTCAAAACGTAGATAGGAAGTACAAACCTATAGAGGTATATGGTCAGACTCTCCTCGGCACTTCTTCGTCTGATATGAAGAAATACTTCGATTGTGCAACAGCATTCCGACAAGAAAGTTCTATCCTATTCCAAGGACACCTTGGCTTAGAGGAACGAATAGGGGCAGTACTCCACGGTCTTTCTGGACTACCTGTGCGAGTTCCCAACGGATCAGAAGAGGGACAAACTTATACTCCAGCAACTATCCGGGTGTTGTTCGAGGGCAATGAGATACCAATTCATGCTGGCAATCAGTTAATTCGTGTGCCTCAACATGAGCATTTGAACACCTTAATCGATACAACTGACCAGTTCAGCTACTTTATTCCTATTACTGTTCCTGAAGTTGGCGGGGAGTTGATCATTTACAGCCTAGAGTGGAACCCCAAAGAGAAAAGTGAAGAAAAAGCAGTAGATCCTATGGTTGAACAAAAGTACGAGAGTGTAGCTGTTGCCCCAGGTCCTGGAGATATGCTGGTGTTCGATGCTGGTCGATACTATCATCGTGTCACTCGAGTATCAGGTAGTCGTCCGCGGCGAACTATAGGCGGATTTATGGCCTTCTCCAAACAGCACGATACGTTTTACTACTGGAGCTAGACTTGACCTGGCGTTGCTGATCTAAGGGATGATAAAACTCATCAGCAATTTGCTGAATACCTTGCTTCGTCAATTTCTGAAATTTTTCAAGTTATTAATATCATCTCTTGTCTCAGCACCGCCCTTGACTTTATTCAATTAACCCTCTTTTGTCACTCTCAGAAAACAATAATCTCAGCCAAATTCTGAGACTTTGATTTAATGCAGGTTTGAGGCTTTATTTTCTAACAGAAACTAAAATTTATAGACAAAAAGTAGAAATTAAAGCCCCGTAAGCGTTTGAGCAATTAGATTCTCCCAAAGTGACAAAAGAGGGTTAAGCGGCATAGTACATCAATAATGTCGCAATCTAACCTTAATTCATGAAGGGTTGGAAGTAGCATTGGAATGTGCGACATTAGGTCACGCATTCCAATGCTACTTCCAAGCAATAAATAATAGTAAAAGGATATGGTGGATATGGTCAGTAACCAAGAGAAACTAGCAGAGGTAAAGCAAACTCAACGAAGAACAAAAGTCAACAAAGAGATGATGAGACTAGCGGCTAGCTGGTACATTGCTATGCCCTCCCTAGATTTAGGTAACAAACCAATAGCAATCGAGTTATTCGGTCAACCTTTGGTAGCTTGGCGAGATCAAACAAATCGTCCAGCAATCATGGACAGATACTGCTCGCACCTAGGGGCAAGCCTAGCAGTTGGTCAGGTGGTTGATGGGTGTATTCGGTGTCCTTATCACCATTGGTGCTACAACTCATCTGGGGAGTGTGTTTCCGCTCCAGAACTTGAACATACTCCCCCAAAGGCTCGTCAAACTACCTATTTTACCGTCGAAAGATATGGTTACATTTGGGTGTGGTATGGCACGCAAGTGCCTCTGTTTCCTTTACCAGAGTTTCCATCTGCCGAAGCTCAAAAGCACAAATACATGGCTTTTCGTTATGCCTACGCTACTAAAACGACAGTGCAACGGGTAGTTGAGGCTGGCGGGTGCGACTACTATCATGCAATCGCACTGCACAATTTCAAGATGACTAATTCTTCTCAATTCACCATTCTTAATGAGCAAGATGCAGCAAATGACAGCGAACCGACCATTCAAAAAGACGCTTACTTAAAATTCAAGTTGAAAGTCTGGAATAAATTCATGTTTGAGCATAATTTCTTAGGACCAATAGCCCAACTTTTAGGGTTAACTGCTAACAGTTTTACGTTTCAAACAGATATTTGGTCTAGCGGATGCATAATGACAGGTTTTGCAGAAGATAACGAGCATGAAACACTCAAGGTGTTGTTTGGCACCACTCCAATTAATGAGAATATGACTATTGCACACTTTTTTGTAATGCTAAGAAAAACGGGCAACTTCTTGCTAGATATACCCTACTCTGTAATCTACCGTTTGCGAGCTAGAATTATTGCAGATGAAGATATATCAGTCTTAGATACCATAAAGCAGGATGGGGGCGGAGCTTACGTCTATCAAGACCAAGGAGTTCTGGAGCATAGAAAACTCTATCAACGTTGGGTTGATAAAGTCGAGTAAGATGGCACCAATACCAAGGCTGACGCCATTGGTAAAAAGAAAGGACAGAAGTAGCAGGGCTATTTCATTCTAAAAGCTGAGACAGGCATGGTGTAATGAAGCGCCAAAATTAGAGTGGATCTCTTCTCATGACCTAAGCAGCAATTCTAGAAGCTTTTGCTGAACTTGAAGATCGTTGATATGCTGGACTACGTCATAGTCAGGCTTTGTGCTTAGCTATGTTTACAGGCAATCAAGGTTTTCTCACCATTGGTGGAGTCTGCCGGGATAATTGCAAAATGGGACACCTTAGAAGTTATGAAGACGTAATACATTGTAATTGCGCTATTGATTAATCGACATAAATTTGGAGTACCAAGTTAACATTTTATCCACCGTTCCATAACACCTCACCCTACTTAAAAGAGGAACGTTTGTATGAATCTGAACCAAATTACTCATCCAAATCAGTTGCACGAACTCTCAATTCCACAACTCCAAGACATGGCGTGTCAGATTCGCGAAAAGCACTTACAAACAGTCGCTGCTACTGGTGGTCACCTCGGTCCAGGTTTAGGTGTAGTCGAACTGACCCTAGGACTATACCAGACTCTCGACCTAGACCACGATAAAGTGATTTGGGATGTGGGTCATCAAGCCTATCCGCACAAACTCTTAACTGGCAGATATGATCGCTTTCACACCCTGCGGCAAAAAGACGGTATTGCTGGCTATCTCAAGCGTTGTGAAAGTCAGTTCGACCACTTCGGTGCCGGTCACGCTTCCACCAGTATCTCTGCGGCTTTAGGAATGGCTATTGCCAGAGATATGAAGGGTGAAAACTTCAAAGTAGTGGCAGTGATTGGAGATGGAGCGCTTACAGGGGGTATGGCTTTAGAAGCAATTAACCATGCAGGTTACTTGCCCAAAACCAACTTGTTAGTCGTACTCAACGACAATGAGATGTCGATTTCCCACAATGTGGGAGCACTTTCGAGCCATCTAAATCAACTGCGATACTCCGTCCCAGTGCAGTTAATGCAAAAGCTAGAAAAACAGTTTGAAAATTTAACGCATCTAAATGACTCCTTGCCAGAATTGTCTCGACTCAAACAAGGGGTAAAGCGCTTGTTAGTGCCGAAGATGGGAGCTGTGTTTGAGGAATTGGGTTTCACCTATATGGGACCGATAGACGGGCACAATTTGGAGGAATTGATTGCCACTTTCTATCTAGCACATCAGCAGACAGGTCCGGTGTTGGTGCATGTAGCAACGGTTAAAGGCAAAGGATATGGATTTGCTGAACAAGAGAGAGTTAGTTACCACGCCCAATCTAAATTCGATTTAGCCACAGGCAAGGCGATCGCTTCGAGCAAGCCTAAACCTCCCGACTACTTCAAAGTATTTGGCGAAACCCTGACCAAAATTGCCCAAAACAACCCCAAAGTCATTGGCATTACCGCAGCTATGCCCACTGGGACAGGGCTAGACATCCTCCACAAACAACTACCCAACCAATATATTGATGTGGGTATTGCCGAGCAGCACGGAGTGGCGCTAGCAGCGGGTTTGGCTTGCGAGGGTATGCGTCCAGTTGTTACCATCTACTCTACTTTTCTGCAACGAGCTTTTGACCAAATCGTTCATGATGTCTGCATTCAAAATCTCCCTGTATTTTTCTGCTTAGACCGTGCTGGCATTGTTGGTGCTGATGGCCCTACCCATCAGGGGATGTACGATATCGCCTATTTGCGTTGCTTGCCTAACATGGTACTGATGGCTCCTAAAGATGAAGCCGAACTCCAGCAAATGCTTGTGACTGGTATTAACCACAATGGCCCAATCGCTATGCGCTATCCTCGCGGTAATGGCTATGGAGTTCCTCTGAAAGCAGAAGGTTGGGAACCTTTAGCCATCGGTAAAGCAGAAATTCTCCGCCACGGAGACAATGTACTGATGGTTGCTTATGGTTCGATGGTCTATACGGCGCTGGAAACTGCCACTATATTGAGTGAACAAGGCATCGAAATCACCGTCGTCAATACCCGCTTTGCTAAGCCCTTAGATACTGACTTAATTGTGCCTCTAGCTCAGAAATTTGGTCACGTGTTCACTCTGGAAGAGGGGTGTTTAATCGGAGGCTTTGGTACTGCTGTTGCCGAAGCCCTACTAGATCACCATATCGTCGTTCCAGTCACACGGATTGGTGTCCCTGACCAGTTAGTCGATCATGCCACTCCAGAAGAATCTAAATTAGAAATAGGCTTGACAGCTCCACAAATTGCCGAGCGAGTCAAAAAAGAGGTACAACTACAACTGGCAGTACAAGTATTGCAAGATAGTTCGCTTGCGCGAAGAACTGTTGCTGCGATCAGCTCTTAAAAAGGCAGAGCCCAGAAGAATTTATACTGTCATCTCTAGCATAATCCATGCCTTTAGACCTAGTAAGGATACAAGCTCTCTAACTTGTAGCATGAAAAAGACGAAAACTTTTTCCATTCGTAGGGTTCCCTTTTACTTCCTGTAGAGAGGCCGTATCATGTCAATAAAAACAGCATATTCTCAATAGAGTCTCAAGTCATCTCATTAAGTTTTGTTTATTGACAAATATTTAAGCGATAGCTTTGAGGCTTGGAAAATAAATCAAACGAGAAATGCTGATTTTTTCGTTGCTTCTTAACCGAATGGCACTAAGAAAAGGTGAAACCTCGTGAGGGCAGGGTGTTGGGGGTAGGGTGTTGGGTGTAGTGTTCCAGACAATTGAATGTGAGTGCGTCAAGTAGTTCAACATCTTCTTAATTCCCTATACCCTACACCCTACACCCCACACCCAAAAGCCAGGAATACCAGGAATTTACGCTTTTCTTAGTGCCATTCGCTTCTTAACCTTAGTTGTGATCAAGAGTAATTTAGATGCGGCCGCCCTGTTACTTCCTGCCTTCTGCCCTCTCTGCCCTCTCTGCCCTCTACATAGCTGCTTTCTCAATACTTCCTTGTTTTTAACATTAATAACTTATGCAGACTTTTTCAACTCCAATCACTTCTAACCCCACTTCTCTTCAAAACTTCACTAGCACAATGATCCCCCGCCGCAGAACTCGCGCCGTTAGTGTAGCTGATGTTACCATTGGCGGTAGTTCCCCTGTAGTTGTGCAGTCAATGATCAATGAAAATACTCTAGATGTAGAGGCATCTGTAGGTGCAATTCGTCGCTTGCACGAAATCGGATGTGAGATTGTCCGCGTGACTGTACCCAGCCTAGGTCATGCCAAAGCCGTTGCTCAAATCAAGCAGAGACTCAAAGAGACCTATCAAAATGTTCCCTTGGTAGCTGACGTTCACCACAACGGTATGAAGATTGCCTTAGAAGTGGCAAATCAGGTGGATAAGGTGCGGATTAACCCTGGGCTGTACGTGTTTGAAAAACCCAACGACCATCGCACTGAATACACTCAAGCTGAATTTGACGAAATTGGTGAGAAAATCCGTGAAACCCTAGAGCCTTTAGTCATCTCTCTACGCGACCAAGGCAAAGCAATGCGGATTGGTGTCAACCACGGTTCTCTAGCTGAACGGATGTTGTTTACCTATGGTGATACTCCAGAAGGCATGGTAGAATCAGCTCTGGAATTTATTCGCATCTGTGAATCCCTCGATTTCTACAACTTGGTTATTTCACTTAAAGCTTCCAGAGTGCCTGTGATGGTTGCTGCCTATCGCCTGATGGCACAGCGCATTGACGAATTCGGTATGAATTACCCCTTGCACCTGGGTGTAACTGAAGCAGGCGATGGTGAGTACGGTCGTATCAAGTCAACTGCTGGAATTGCCACCCTCTTAGCTGACGGCATTGGTGATACCATCCGGGTCTCCCTAACAGAAGCGCCAGAACAAGAAATTCCCGTCTGCTATAGTATTTTGCAAGCCCTGGGTCTACGTAAGACGATGGTCGAGTATGTGGCTTGTCCCTCTTGCGGTCGCACCTTGTTTAACCTAGAAGAGGTGCTGCATCAAGTACGCGAAGCTACCAAGCACTTGACTGGTCTGGACATTGCTGTAATGGGCTGCATTGTCAACGGTCCTGGCGAGATGGCAGATGCAGACTACGGTTATGTTGGTAAACAGCCTGGTTATATCTCTCTGTATCGCGGACGCGAAGAAATTAAAAAAGTGCCTGAGTCTCAAGGCGTTGAAGAACTGATTAATTTGATTAAAGCAGACGGTCGTTGGGTTGACCCTTAATATCATCGGTCATATAACCTTAATAAGTTCGTAGTGAGGACTCTTGTCCTTTTCTACAAAAAAAGCAAGGACTTTAGTCTTTACTACAAACTTCAAATGAACTATGTTGAGCCCCTTCTCACCGCTTAGTACGTCTAGAGTTGACCTTTAAAATAGCCAAATTGAAAGTTGTTGTCAAACGCTTCTTGAATGCAGTGCCATAATCTAGAGGAGAGAAGCAATTATGAATACTAAAGTCATTGAACGGTCATTGGAGAATACTCAACCTGACCAGCATCAGGAATTTGAGCGTGAAATTGAGAAAGTCACCTTTGACCTAAAAGCTTACTTATCAGAAAAGCGAGTCCAAGTAGAAGCAGCGCTAGAAGAGTCAATCACCGTAGTTTATCCGGAAAAAATCTACGAAGCTATGCGTTATTCTTTGCTTGCAGGAGGAAAACGCCTACGCCCAATTCTGTGTCTTGCCAGTTGTGAGCTATCTGGAGGGACAGTAGAAATGGCTCTTCCTACTGCCTGCGCGCTGGAAATGATTCACACCATGTCTTTAATCCATGACGATTTGCCTGCCATGGATAATGATGACTATCGCCGAGGTCGGTTGACCAATCATAAAGTTTACGGCGAAGACATTGCTATTCTCGCTGGTGATGGACTTTTAGCCTATGCCTTTGAGTTTATCGCGGAAAAGACAAAAGAGGTACCTGCCGAGCAAGTGTTGCGAGTCGTTGCCAAGTTGGGTCGTGCAGTTGCCGCAACTGGTTTAGTCGGTGGTCAAGTCCTTGACCTGGAACATGAGGGACAGCAAAATGTTGATGTAGAAACTCTCAAATTTATTCACATCCATAAAACTGGAGCTTTGTTGGAAGCCTCTGTTGTTTGTGGCGCACTCCTAGCTGGAGCTAATCAGGAACTTTTGCAACGGCTGAGGAGCTACGCTCACAATATTGGTCTAGCTTTCCAGATTATTGATGATGTGCTTGATATTACTGCAACGACGGAAGAATTAGGGAAAACCGCAGGTAAAGACCTACAAGCACAAAAAGTTACTTATCCCAGTTTGTGGGGCATTGAAGAATCCAGACATCAGGCGCAAAAATTAGTTGACTTAGCGAAGGCTGAACTAGCTGACTTTGGAAACAGAGCGCTACCTCTGATAGCGATCGCAGACTACATCACAGCTAGAACTAACTAGCAAGTTATCAGTGAACATTGATAACTGTTCACTGATAACTAAACTGCATTACTAATGACAAGAGGAATAGCAAATGGATACCAAAGCCTTTAAGCGATCGCTCCATAGTTCCGAAAACTACTACCGCAAGGGATTTGGTCACTCAAAAGAAGTGACAGGAACATTAGACTTCGAGTATCAGAGTGATTTGATTCAGCAGATCCGAAACAACGGTTATACGTTGCAGTCCGGCGATGTTACAATTCGTTTGGCAGAAGCGTTTGGATTTTGCTGGGGGGTAGAGCGAGCTGTTGCCTTGGCTTATGAAACACGACAGCAATTTCCCACCAAGCGTATTTGGCTGACCAACGAGATCATCCACAACCCCTCAGTTAACCAAAACCTGAAGGAAATGCAGGTTGAATTTATTCCAGTTAACGATAAGGAGCAAAAGGATTTTTCGGTTGTTGCTCAAGAAGATGTCGTTATTTTGCCTGCTTTTGGAGCCACCGTTCAGGAAATGGAACTGTTGAACGAAAAAGGCTGCAAAATTATGGATACGACTTGCCCATGGGTTTCTAAAGTGTGGAACAGTATCGAGAAGCACAAAAAAGCAAACTACACCTCGATTATTCATGGCAAGTACAAGCACGAAGAGACGGTTGCAACCACTTCCTTTGCAGGTACATATTTGGTTGTTTTGAATCTGCAAGAGGCTGAGTATATCTGCAATTACATCCTCAATGGGGGAAATCGTGAAGAATTATTGACCAAATTTGTTGGTGCTCATTCTCTTGGATTTGATCCGGACACGGACTTGGTAAACGTGGGTATTGCTAACCAAACTACCATGCTCAAAGGGGAAACGGAGCAAATTGGTAAGCTTTTTGAGCGCACGCTGATGCGTAAGTATGGTCCTGCCGAACTCAATGATCATTTTTTAAGCTTCAACACAATCTGCGATGCTACCCAGGAACGCCAGGATGCGATGTTTAAGCTTGTAGAAGAAAAACTAGATCTGATGGTAGTAGTCGGCGGCTATAACTCTTCTAATACAACTCACCTTCAGGAAATCTCGATTGAGCGTTCAATTCCTTCCTATCATATTGACAGTGCAGAACGAATTGGACCTGGGAATCGGATTGAGCACAAAAAGTTGCACAAAGATTTAGACGTGGTTGAAAACTGGTTACCGTCCGGTCCAATTGTGGTGGGAATTACTTCTGGAGCTTCAACTCCAGACAAAGTTGTTGCCAATGTCATCCAAAAGATTTTTGACATCAAGGCAACTATGTAGCAACACGAAACATCTACACTCCAACCTCTAACATTTCCCTTATGCACTCCTACTCCCTATTAGCTTCAGCCAAAATCAATTTGTATCTGGAAATCATTGGTGCTCGCCCAGATGGCTATCATAATTTGATAATGGTACTCCAAAGCATTGACTTGGCAGACCAAATAGACCTGCGCCCATCGGGAACTGAGGCTATCTACTTGCATTGTAACCATCCAGAAGTGCCTCAAGATGAGAGCAATCTTGCTTATAAAGCAGCAGCATTGATAGCAGAAAAATTTCCTGACGCCTTTGCCAAGTATGGAGGTGTTAATATCACAATTGACAAGCGAATTCCTGTGGGAGCAGGACTGGCAGGGGGTTCTACGAATGCCGCAGCAGTTTTGGTTGGGCTGAATTTGATGTGGAATCTGAAACTGAGCCAAAGGCAATTACAGTATCTTGGCTCCTTACTCGGATCAGATGTGCCCTTCTGTATCGTTGGCGGTACAATGCTAGCGACAGGACGGGGTGAATACCTTACTCCCCTGCCAGCAGTCGATAATTTCTACGTAGTGTTAGGTAAATATCGCAGTCTCTCAGTTTCAACGGCTTGGGCTTACCAAACGTTCCGTCATAAATACTTACAAGCCAACGTGTCAGATGATTTTGCCCCAGAGAATCATAAACAGCGAGCGTATTCAGAAAAAATGGTGTACGCCATTGCTCGCAATCAGGAGAGGCAAATTGGTCAATTGCTCTACAATGACCTGGAACGGGTCGTGTTACCCCAATATCCTCAAGTACAACGGCTCAAGGAGGAATTTCAGGACTTGGGATGCGCTGGAATGATGTCAGGTTCTGGTCCTACCGTGTTTGCCTTGACTAAGTCTCAGCAAGAGGCACAGCAAGTCCTAGAGTCAGTGAAGATAGTCATTCCCGATCCTGATTTGGACTTGTGGGTTGCAAAATTTACAAGTTCTAGTATTCGAGTTGCATCCTCTGTCAAGTAACGTTTCAATCTCAACTTTTTTATAGGGTACATATGGTGAGAATTTTAGCCATCGTTGGTATGCCTGGTTCAGGTAAGAGTGTGGTAGCCAGTTACTTAAAAGATAATGGTTTTCCCATAATTCGTTTTGGTGAAATTATCATATGTGAAGTTGAAAAACGAGGGCTACCAATAACACCGCAAAATGAGCAAATTGTCAGAGAAGAGATTAGACGAAAACAAGGGATGGATGTCTGCGCTCAAATAGCATTGCCACTCATTAAAGCCAAGTTGTTAGACCATCAATTAGTTATTATTGATGGTCTTTATAGTTTTAGTGAGTATAAAACTCTCAAAGAAGAGTTTAATGAAGAATTACTGGTTATAGCAACTTTCACTCCTAAGTCTTTAAGGTATGAACGGCTCGCTTTAAGACAGGAGAGACCTTTAACACTAAAAGAGGCAGAGAGAAGAGATTTCATGGAAATTGAGAAAATAGAAAAAGGAGGTCCAATTGCTATGGCAGATTTAACCATCGTTAATGATGAAAGTCAGTACCAGTTACAAAGAAAGCTAGATAAAGTCCTAGCAGAAACATTCCAAGAAATTTCCCAGGTAGCGTATACCTCATGACCTTTAAGTGGCTGTATTTTTCATAGGAATTGGCAGGCAGTTATTGATCTAAGATTGATTTTATGAATCTTAGGATTTTTTCTGGTTTTTTCCTAAGAGGGAGGAGGCTAATCATACGAAGCATCAAATTGTATCTTCAAAAGAATATCTACTTTACAGTCCACAAAAACAAAGAAATTTCATAAAGCATTCAGTTCAAAACTACGCATCAACTATTCAATTAAGAATCTACGATCATGAAAGCAATATCTCTCCTTGGCTCGACTGGCTCTATTGGTACGCAAACACTGGATATTGTTGCTCAATATCCCGACCAGTTTCAAGTTGTGGGATTGACAGCCGGCTCGAATGTGGAAATGCTTGCTCAACAGATACGTGAGTTCCGACCAGCGATCGCAGCCATCGGTGACGCACAGAAGTTGCCCGAGTTGCAAGCGGCGATAAGAGACCTCGATCCCCAACCAATTCTACTAGCAGGCGAAGCTGGGGTGATTGAGGTTGCCCGCTACGGCGATGCCGAAGTTGTAGTGACTGGCATTGTGGGTTGTGCAGGTCTGTTACCTACCATTGCTGCAATCGAAGCAGGCAAAGACATTGCTTTGGCGAACAAGGAAACCCTCATTGCTGGGGGACCAGTTGTTTTGCCTTTGGTGCAAAAGCATGGTATAAAGTTACTACCTGCGGATTCAGAGCATTCAGCAATTTTTCAGTGTTTGCAGGGAGTGCCCAATGGGGGGCTGCGGCGGATTCTACTGACTGCCTCTGGTGGCGCTTTCCGCGATTGGCCAGTTGAGAAATTATCACAAGTTACTGTGGCTGATGCTTTGAAACATCCCAACTGGTCAATGGGTCGCAAAATCACAGTAGATTCTGCTACTCTCATGAATAAGGGATTAGAGGTCATCGAAGCTCACTGGTTATTTGGGCTTAATTATGACCAGATTGAAATTGTCATCCATCAAGAGAGTATCATCCATTCTCTGATTGAACTGCAAGATACTTCAGTGCTAGCGCAACTGGGCTGGCCCGATATGCGCCTGCCACTGCTGTATGCTCTGTCTTGGCCAGAGCGAATCTACACCGATTGGCAGCAGTTGGATTTAGTGAAAGTGGGGCAGATGACTTTTCGTGTCCCAGACCACCAAAAGTATCCCTGTATGCAGCTAGCGTATGCTGCAGGTCGCGCTGGAGGTTGTATGCCAGCAGTGCTCAACGCAGCGAATGAGCAGGCTGTTGCCCTATTCTTGGAAGAAAAAATTCAGTTTCTCGATATTCCCCGTTTGATTGAAGGGGCGTGCGATCGCTACCTTGTTCACAATCATTCTACCCCAACTCTCGACGAGATCATAGCCGCAGACCAGTGGGCTAGACAAGAAGTTGTTACCGCTTCCCAGATTTTGGAGCGGAGCATGATAGCAGTCTAAAAGGTTCTGTTTAGCGTGTAGACACGTAGCATACTACGTTCTTACAATAAGCTACACTTACTGGTTCTGTAGCGGATTAGTGAGTGAGATTTTTGTGCTTTAAGCGTTTGCTTCATATCTTCCAACAGCAAATTGGGCGGGTGCCTCGCCCTTTGCTTCAACTGAAAAACTCAAGTGGTAGAAGTAAACATCGGTTAAAACTGCCAATTGTATTCATAGGAATAAGTGAGTGAAATTTAATATGTCAATTTGGCTCTTAACAGCATGGGTGACTTATCTTTTGGGAGTTGTCATTCAATGGCTGAATCTGAACCAAGAATTCAAGGAACTGGACGAATACAGTAATTTTCCAATAATTTGGGCAGCACAAGTCGTCTTGAGCGCTGGTTGTCTTCTAGAGGCTTTGGCATGGCCCTATAGCTTGATTGTAGATATCGATGGCACCTTCAGTTCGGTAAAATGACCTTGGAACGAAATTGAGCAGCTTTTTATTTTGCCTGTCTTTTTTAGAAAAACTTTAGTTATTTAATAGGCTCATGAATATTAGGATTGGCAACGGTTACGATATCCACCGTTTAGTTGTAGGTCGCCCCTTGATTCTAGGAGGGATAGAAATTCCCCATGAAATGGGGTTATTGGGTCACAGTGATGCTGATGTTCTGACTCACGCGATTATGGATGCGATGCTGGGAGCCCTGAGTCTGGGAGATATTGGTCATTACTTTCCGCCCACTGACCCCCAATGGGCAGGTGCTGACAGCCTGGTTTTGCTGTCTAAGGTGCTGACTCTGGTACGGGAGCGGGGGTGGCAAATCAGCAATATTGACTCTGTAGTGGTGGCAGAACGACCAAAACTCAAGCCACATATCCAAGCGATGCGTGCCCGAATCGCAAGTGTTCTGGAACTGGAACCATTGCAGATGGGCATTAAAGTAACCACCAATGAAAAGCTAGGTCCCGTCGGACGAGAAGAGGGGATTGCTGCCCATGCCGTAGTATTGCTGACGGCTTCCAATTTATAGGAACTTATTTCACAACAAACAGTTTAACAAAACGCCCTTGTTCTATAACATTGGAAATTGTGTATGTACTTACTAATTCCAGCCGCAGGAATGGGTCGTCGGATGGGGAGTAGTCGAAATAAATTACTGCTCACCTTGTTAGATAAACCCTTAATCGCCTGGACACTCAAGGCAGCTGAAGCTTCTCAGCGCATTCACTGGATAGGCGTGATTTGTCAGTCAGAGGACTGGGTAGATTTCCAAGAAATTGTGACGAACTTGTCGCTGACCAAGCCAGTGCATTTTATTCTAGGGGGAGCAACCCGCCAGGATTCGGTCTATAATGGGTTGCAGTCCCTACCTACAATGGCAGAACGCGTGTTGATTCACGATGGAGCCAGGTGTTTGGCGACACCAGAGTTGTTTGACCGATGTGCCGAGGCAATTCTCCACTGTCAAGGTCTGATTTCTGCTGTTCCCGTCAAAGACACCATCAAAGTTGTAAACCACCAGACACATCTGGTTACTCATACTCCAGACCGACGTCAGCTTTGGGCGGCTCAAACCCCTCAAGGATTTGAAGTGAAACTACTGCAACAGTGTCATGCCGAAGGCCGTCGCCTCTGTTGGGAAGTGACAGATGATGCTGCCTTGTTTGAACAATGCCAGCTGCCTGTGCAGATTGTGCAGGGGGAGGAGACGAATTTGAAAGTGACAACGCCTGTTGATTTAGCGCTTGCCGAAGTCATCCTCCGACAACGACTGGGAGAGCAGTTGAGGCAATCTCTTGGCACTATGCCGACGCTGAGGAGGTGACAAGTCGTTTAAACAAATTATGCAGAGTAGTGGTTGTACTCTGCGCCAGTGCGGAGTGTCTGCCGCTCGCTGCCTGCGACATACACGAATACCCATCCATTTCCAGAGTGGGCAGTGGCAGACACCCACCGCCTGTTTGAGCGAAGCGTGTCCGAGTTGCGCCATCACCAATGATTGTTACGCCAATGGCTGCCCTTCAAGCAGGTGATTGTGGGCTTATCGCTCAATTCCGAGCTGCTTCTGTTTTTGGCTTTGGTGCAACCAAACCAGCAATTCCGAGTTCCAAGGGCTATCATCTAGAACACAATTTTGGACACGGGCAACACCATTTGGCCTGCTTCCTGCTCACCCTCAATCTTTTGTCCTTTCTCTTCCACACCGTTTTGCACTTGGTTGACAGATCCTACCAACAAATCCGCTTGCAGCGCGGTACTCGCAAAGGATTCTTTCAAGATATCCTCAGCCTCACCAAGTATTTCCTGTTTCACAGCTGGCAGCATTTAATTGACTTTATGCTCAACGACTCACCACTCTCTCCGGCGACTGATTCCTCTTAAATTTTTGAATTTGGAATTGCTGTAATTACAGTATAAAAATGTAAGTTAATTCTCATTCTCGTTGGGTATTAATTCGTGACCCAAAGGGCAAGTTTGAACTACAGGCTTTGCTATGTACTCATCTGGACTATTCTCCCGTACAAATGGCAAATTCGACAAACAAGCTGGTACTCTAAACATTTGCCTACTTTCTCCGATACGCTTGCTTTAGTACGGCGATTTTTTGCTCGCAGCACTTTTTCAATGTCCCATGAATCCTTTGAAATGGTAAAAGTACCTCGCCCTTTGTTTGAACGTTTGTGAGACATTGCTGTTTATGGTGCGTAATTGGATAAAGTCGAGCTTATAACCAATTTCAAAAATCCTCAACATCTTCTTCTCCTACACCACTGGAGCCTTCCCTAAAAAGCCAGTCGCTATCACTGTCGGCATCACCTTCGCCATCCACCTGAAGATTTAAGGAAGGTATTAGCTGTTCAATCTGGCTTTCAAGTCGGGAGAGCGCCAACGTTAAAGAAGCAAGTTGCTCCCTATCCTTCTTAATTTCATTTGAAATCCCCACCCGTAGTTGATTTAACCGCTCCTGGAGGGTATGCACTTCTGTTTTGGTCGCAGAGGGGATACTCACTTTCTCTGACAGGGCAGCGATTTGAGCTTTCAAAGCCTCAATTTCGGCAGCAGTTGCACTATCTGCACTATCGGGACTCTCTTCAAAGAGTGCATTTCTAATACAATCCAGCACAAACTCTTTAAAAGTTAAGCGCAACTCCTCAGCACGGTGCTTGGCCTGCTTTACCAACTCCCGGTCTTCTTCAGACAGAAGTTTTATATTTATCTGCGGATATTCCACCAGTCCCTCGCGCTTTTGTTGTGGAGAAGTGAGAAGTGAGAAGTGAGAAGAGTAGGAGGAGATAGGGAAGTAGGGGAAGTAGGGGAAGTAGGGGGAGGAAAATGATTAGTGCTTCATCAACCAAGATTCCGAATGATTAATCATATTGACTAATCCACTCAAAATCTGGTTATAGGTTCCGTAGAGTTCTCGACCAATCTCAACATCCAAGTAACCACATTTAACACTAAACTCTATCCAGGTTTGAGTTTCGGCTGCTTCTGATTGTCTGCGACACGCTCCGCGAACACAATCATTCAATTTAGCGACGAAAGCTGCCTCATATCGACGCTTCCTCCATGCTTCAGCTAAATTCGCACATACGGAACGAGATAGCGAAGCGTTAGCGACGTTAGGAGCGTCTGAACGACGAATTTGATCGGTAAGCGAATACCTTTCCTCCACAGGAAACTTTTTCGATAGTTCAAAAATTTGCATCGCCGTATCAAATGCCATCTTGTAAATTTCTAAATCTTGATGCTTTCTAACCAGTTCTTTAACCATTTGCTTCTCTGTCTAATATTTACTCACTCCCCCTACCTCCCCATCTCCCCCGACTTCCCCTACTCTTCTCACTACCATCATCGCATACGGGATATCCGCGTATATACGATATAGATGATTTTATATGGGCAATTGGATCGTGTCTGGGAAACAACTATCATAAAGATACCGGGAATTGTCATTCTCGGCATCATAATTATCAGTGGGGGTTGGGGATTTATCTTATGGAAAATTTACCTGTATTAAGCGTGGAATCACTTGCTGTGGAGGTGGTGACTCTGCCGCTTGATGAAGCCCGAGTTGCGCTTGTGGATTATTATTTTCCCAACCGCCAGAGAATTAATTCGACGGAGCAGCTAATTGAGCTATGGGTACATTCTGTCACTATTAAAAGCGACCAAACGCGACGGGCATATCGGCAAATTGGTTATGAGCTTGCTGATTATATGCAGTCGCGGTTTGGGATATCTGATTTGAGGATGGTAACGTTATTCCATCTACACGCAAATCTAGCTTGGCTAAAGGATGAAAAGCCAGTACGGGGGCAGAAAAATACTTATGGAATTAGTAAAAATACGGCAGCTAAATACACTGCGGCGATTAAAAGTTTGTGGGAGTGGGGTACTAGAGCTTCTATTGGTTATTTTGCTATCGACTTGGGCAAGGACTTAAGTATCCAATGGGACGATAAGCTCGCAGAGCGCATTCTGTCGGAACGCGAGATTGCTAAGTTGGAAAAAGCGGCGATTGAAGTAGATTTGCAACACAACACTAATAAGATGCATTGGCTGCTGTTGACTCTCGTCTTTTACAGTGGGGTGAGGGCGGGAGAAATTGCGCGGCAAACTTCTGATTATGGTAAGCGCATAGTTACACCGGGGTTATTTTGGCGGCAGTTTCGGGAGGATGGAGATTGTCTGTTATTAACTGTGACGGGGAAACGAAATAAAACCAGAACTATTAGTCTCGATCCGGAAACTAGTGCGGTGCTACTGGATTACCGTGGCGATGCCAGCAATGATCAGCCGGTGTTTCCTAGTCCCAGTCGTCGAGACAGAGGTAAACCTCTAAGCGATCGGGGATTGCGGTTAATGATGGCGGAAATTTCTGCTAGTGCGGGAATTAAGTTCAGTGCCCACTTTCTGCGCCACACTCACGCGACGCTGGCTAAGAAAAATGGAGCTTCTGATTTTGACTTGCAAGCAGATTTGGGCCATGCTTCGCCGGCAACGACTGCAAAGTACATTCACCATGTCGGGCGTGTTGGGACTTCTCACGCACTGCGTAAAAAAAGCAAACATCGGTAAAAAAGCAATCGCCACCGGTTCATGGCGGGTACGCCATCGCGCTCATGCGCTCCAAAATGATAGTGTCAAGGTAGTTATCTTTTCGGGATGACGCGCTCACTCGGTCGCGTCCAGTCCCGGTTTACCTAGATATTACCTAGACATGAGCCAAACAGGGAAAAACAAGAAACTGGCATCTTTTAACTGCGACCAAAAGATGTGGGAGCAGTTTATCGCCCGTTGTAAATCGAAAGGGACGACGGCAACAGCCACGCTGACCCAATTTATCGAACTCTACCTAGATGATATAGATAACCTTGATGCAATTGGTGGCGATAATTTAGATAAACGCTTGGACTCTAAGATTAAGGCAAGTGTTGAGGAGTACTTAGTTAATAGTAACAATAGTCACCCCAGTCTGACGAATGAAACGATATTAGCTATTTGCTCACGACTTGATAAGCTGGAGTCACAGTTGTCAGGCGAATCTAATAGTAACGAAACCGAAGCAATCCATAATCTCGCCGATTTATCAGAAAAAGTGGAGGGGATAACAGCCCGAATGACACAGTTTACTGAGGCGATTATTAAAATTCAAAATCATCTCAACAATCAACCGAGGCGGGGCAATAAATCGTACAACAATAATTCATCCTTCAAAGTGCATACTCCCCGAATGCAACCATTAACCGAAGAAGGTTTAGCTTCAAGACTTGGTTTAGCGATAGAAACTGTACGCGAACAGCGAATTAAGCTGCACCCACCGCTTTTTGTGGCATGGTGCAAGGGCAAGGATAAATCGGGTATGGGGTGGGAATTTAACGAAAATACGGGGTTATATCATCCGGCAAGTTAGTATTTTTATTATTTTTAAATACGCCTACACACTTGTTGATTTTTGGCATAACACCAGCTTAATTTCTCTCACGAGTGCTAGAATTTTTTTTGTTCAAAATAGCAGCTTTAAATATTAATATTATTGAAAACGTAATAAATATTCTTTTTTACTTAGGAGATAGTTAGGCGATCGCTTTCTAGGTAAAGCAAAACTTCTGCCAGCACAGTGTTTGAGCTATTTTACCTAGATCATTACCTTGACACTATATATTTGGGAATTTCCAATATACGAGCTTGTAAACTTTCTAATTTTCCCTTTGCTCGGACTAGCTGTAACCATCTGTGTGCTGCACTTTTTAATGCCCATAGGCATTACAATCTAGGCGGAAGTCCTTTTTAGCCACGACCAAACACATCTGCGAGGTCGCACCTATCCCAAACCCTTATTAATAAAGTATTTTAGCTTGGCAATCAAAGTTTTTCTTAGTTTTCTTGCTTTCTTGCATCAATTATCACTAGTAAATAACTTATAAACTTTTAAAATCATTGATTCAAATCTATATTTGAGCTTGATGCCTTCAAACCCTCAAAAATTCAAATGTATCTAATACATACTTGGTAAATTCTTGGAATTTCGTTATAAATGTTACTGTAGTAGGAATTCTTCAATTATTAAGTTTTTAGAGTAAAGAACAGTAATGTGGTCTGATAATGAGTCTGAAGTTGATTTACTAGGGTTTGATCATCTTGTAAGCGTTATTACATCAATTATACGTAATGAATCTCTGTTGCCTGCGACAATCGGAGTATACGGAGACTGGGGAAGCGGAAAGTCCAGCCTTCTGAAAAGAACTGAGGCTGTATTAGAGACTGATGAGGATGTGTTAGTGCTCTCATTCAATGGCTGGCTTTTTGAGGGCTACGAGGATGCCAAAACTGCGCTGATGGGGACGATCCTTGATGAAATTGCCAGTAAGAGGACACTTGTTCCTGCGGCAAAACATCTGATTGTTAAGTTACTTAAACGTATTAATGTAATGGAGGTTCTCACCAGAACTGGCAAAATGGGTTTGAAAGCAACATTAGCTTATGCAGTTGGAGGATTACCTGCGTTGAGTCTGAGTGGTGCCAGTGATATCGCAACACTCACAAGTGAGCTAGGTGACAAAGTTAAAGAAGTTAAATTAGAAGATGCAGAATTAGATAAATTTATTAAAGAAGACGCTAGTCAAAATTTGCGACGTGGTATTCGTGAATTCCGAAAAGACTTTGAAAAACTGCTGAAAGAAACAAAACTTAAAACTCTTGTGGTGATCATTGATGATCTTGATCGCTGTATGCCCGATACGATCATTGAAACACTGGAGGCAATTAAGCTCTTCTTGTTTGTACCCCACACAGCTTTCATCTTAGGTGCTGATGAGCGTTTAGTGAAATATGCTGTCCGGCGACGTTTTCCTGAGTTACCAGGCGAGCGAGCAGAAGTTGGCCGAGATTACCTTGAGAAGCTCGTTCAATTTGCTGTTCGTGTTCCTTCACTTGGCCGATCTGAATTGGAGACATATATAAATCTCCTTTTTTTCGCAAAAACAACCAGTCCGACTTCAGACGCTTTTAAGAAAGCTCAAGAGTATATTACTAGTTCTAGTGCAGGTTCTTTTCTCGATGTTCGTTTTAATTATGGTATTGCTAAGAGCATTCTAAATGATGAAATTCCTCCAGAACTAGCGGAAGATTTGAACATAGCTCAACGTATTGCTCCGGTTTTAGCGGTTGGTTTAAACGGTAATCCAAGGCAGTGTAAGCGATTTCTCAACACACTGATGATGCGTTTGGAAATGGCAAAGGCTAAAAAAGTTGAGATGAAGCAGCGTGTGTTGGCGAAGCTGATGCTTTTAGAGTATTTTAAACCAGAATTTTTCAAACGTTTGGCTGAACTTCAAGCAGCACAACAAGGTCAGCCAAAAGAACTTGCGATAGCTGAACAGAACAATGCACCGAAAAATTCTACAAATACCACTACTTCTAATGGACAAACTGGCGATGATAAAGATGAAACAGAAACTAGCGATAAGAGCAAAATAGCATCTAAAGGTAAAGCTACAAGTGATGATATCAAAAAATCCTCTAGTGCTAAACCTAATCCATCTCCTCTTTCTTCTGAGGCATCAACATCATCAATTTCAACGTGGCTATCAGATAGTTGGTTTACCGATTGGCTTAAAAGTAATCCCCTGTTGGCAGATGAGGATCTTAGACCCTACTTCTTTTTCTCCCGCGATATACTTCAAGGATCGCTTGGTGGTGCGTTACAACGCATGACTCCCCAAGCGCAAGAAATGCTTAAAGAGCTTTTTCAAGAGAGCGAAGCAGCACGAAATATTGCCTTGAAAAAGGCAAAAGAAATGAGTCCAGGGGATGCTTCTGCTGTATTTCAAGCTATTAGTGAAAGGGTTAGGGAAGAAGAAGACTTAGGAGATGAAAAGTCTGCGTTGAATCGACTTAACGATTTAGTAGCCGCTCGTCCTGAATTATTCAGCCAGTTTATCGCTCTTCTTAATGGAATTCCCGATAGTATTTTGCCAATTACGATTTGTCTCAAAATCGTAAATTTAGCGAAAGAAAATGGAGAAATTAATTCAAGTTTAGAACTTTTAACAAAGTGGTCAACTAGTGCAACTTCATCGCAATTGAAAGCTGCTGCAACGAATGCGATAAAACGTTTAAAAGATTTGTAATCAGGTAAGAACGCAGAGTGGGAACTTCAAAGTCCTACGAAGGGCCAAAAGATAGGACTCCGCTACTACCATCATGGGCTTTCCCTGAGCCAGGTAGTGAGGAGTTAACACTGGAATCGCCGAATTCTCCGGTTGAATTACCATCAGTGCCTCCTGTAGAAGGAAGTATGAATTGGCGTTCAAGCAAGACAAGCCTTGGAAAAGCGGTATCGAGTGGAGGCGGGAGAAGTGTTTTTGCAAAGCCAGGGCGCAATTATGTGCGTGCATTAGGAGGAGCAAGAAAAGCAGCAAAGACTTCTCGAACTGGTCGCTCTACCACAGCAGCTATAGGTCAATTTCTCACGAATGTTGGAAATCGAGGAATTAACGGAGCACTTGAAAGTCTTGGATTGTCAACATTTGTGGGGAAAGATGCTGAAACAGTCTTTGCAGCAATTTCAAATGCTCTTGCACCTGTAGGTTCTTCGAGGGAAGAAGCGATTGCAAGAAAGGCTGTCAATGAAGCTCTTGAAAACTTATATGAGCAGTATGTCTTAGATGGTGGTGATATCACTAAGCTTGATCAAATGGGTGCTCAGGAAGTGGGAAAAGCCATTGAAACAGTAGTGAGTAGCTATATTTACAATCGTTGGCTTGGGGAGCTTGAAATTGTACTTGAGAGCAAAGCTGTTTCAATTAAGGATGCAATTCGTCTTGAGAGAGATATGAAAGAATATATACGTGAATGCGTGCGATTAGATATGCAAGGAGTAAACGTGCTCACTATGGATTGGAACGGTTCATCAGGTCAGCAATTTATCGAAAAGATATTTATTGAAGCCTATAGTATTCTTGAGGAGGCTCAGTGAGTTGGAACGTTATTGTTCGAGTTGGATATTTAGATCAATACACACCTGATATCCCAACAAATGAGCCAAGAATATTCACTTCGATTGATAATCCTGGTAGCCCTTTCTTAATAAAGAATAACCTACTCACCGAAATTTTAGATAAAGCATTTATAGCACCTTCCTCTGAAGTTGTTGACTTATTAAACTTAGGAATTGCTATATATACAGCAGATTTGAAAATTCAGCGTAATTTAAGCGAAGACCGCTGGACACGAGATTTTATAATCCACATACCAGTTCTGAATCAGGATCGCTGGACACAAACTCTTCCTCATTTGGAAGAGATGCTTAATTTTCTCACAGGTGATAGCTGGCAATTTCGACTAAGACAAAGACAGCAGTTGGATAACTGGGAAGGAATAGGAAGAAATTCCTCAAATGTAGATACAATAAGTCTTTTCTCTGGTGGGCTTGATTCATTAATTGGTGCGATCGATCTGCTTGAAGAAGGCAAAGATGTTGCACTTGTAGGTCATTACGGTGCTGGTATTACCAGATCCATACAACAATTATTACTCAGTAAACTTCAAGCCACCTATGGTAAGCGTATTACACCATTTCTATTTTATGTGCAGCCCCCAAAAAGAGGAAGTGGCAAGGGAGAGCCATCAATGCGTTCTAGGTCTATCTTATTCCTTGTATTAGGTACACTAGTAGCTAATCTTTTTCCAGGTCAAAAACCACTTGTCGTAGCTGAAAATGGACTGATTTCTCTCAATGTACCACTCACACATTCTCGTATAGGAAGCCTCAGTACCCGCACTACACACCCACATTTTCTTTCGTTATACCAAAAAATACTTTCAAGCCTTGGATTAGTTACATCTATAGAACTGCCTTATAAATTTTTTACAAAGGGAGAAATGCTTGCAAATGTAAAAAACAAGGAAGTGCTAGAAAGCACAGCAAACTTAAGTATGTCGTGTTCACATCCTGAAGCTGGCCGTTTTCGGCAGGGCAGTCCTAGTAATCATTGTGGCTATTGTGTTCCATGTATTATTAGACGTGCTGCTTTAGCTTCCGTACAGCTAGATAATTGCATGTATTCCGTTGACATTTTAAAAAATCCACCTGCTTTTGATAGTAAGATGGGGCGGGACTTTCGAGCTTTTCAAATGGCAATAGAGAGACTTCAATATGCCAAGCCTCATAGTGCGCTTTTCAATGTTTTAAGTTCTGGCCCATTACCACCAGATGATGTTAAGAATTATGCTGATGTGTATTTACGAGGGATGGAAGAGGTTCGCCATTTCTTTTCTTTGTAGTTAAAAGTCATAAAAATAAATTGTTTACTATGATAAAAGAAGTTTTAAATTATTTTTAATAGCTCTTAAAACGGCTTTCTCATCAATTGACCAGAGTTCAGCTAATTTCTGAATCAAATTGCATATATCCCTGGGATACATTACAGATTTACCTAACTTTACAAATGGCCCATCAGACTCGGTAAGAATTCGTTCCTTTGGTAGTAACTCTACTAATGCTCTTCTACGGGGAGATTCAAGCATCTTAATGTTTACAGAAAAGTAGCATCCCGCTTCAACTGCCCTTAACGCTTCTTTTGAGGAACCTGTAAACCAATGGAGAACTACACGCCCTTTATCTGCGGGAAGATAGTTTTCGATCATTTCAATAACTTCGCGGGTGGCTCGACGGCTATGAACTGTTAATATTTTCCCTTGAGCAGAAGAACACAGTTCCAAAATTTTCTGAAAGACTTTACGTTGAATCTCCAACGTATTAACGAAGTCAGAAGAACCATCTAGTCCTACCTCGCCTACATACCGAGTTTCCGGTAAGTATTTCTCAAACAAATTTATTTCTTCTGCTCGTACATGAGCTAGTTGAGGATGTAATCCTAAAGCTGCACGAATATGTTGGCAATCTTTAAGGAACATTTTATTTTGAGTCCAAACACAAGGAGCATTTGTTACTGTGAGCGTTTTAATGCGTAAATCTTCACATTCTCTGATAACTTCCAAGTAGTTAGGATACAAATCTAAGTGACAGTGAAAGTCAACCAAATCAGCAGAATTAATTGATGAATCTGTCATAAATAGGCAACTGTATAAGCTGAAAGTTATAAATAGACAAAAAAGGGTTATATCGATGGGCTACGCCTCACCGGAGGAGATCGCTGCGCCTTGACTCATCTATGCCAACTGGTGCGTACTCGACAACCTGAACAACTTGATCTTTGGCTGGCACAGGCTGACAATAGCATTCTTTCTCCTTTTCGCAACTTTGCTAAAAGTTTGCGTGAAGACTATGATGCTGTCAAGGCGGGTGTAACGCTTTCAGTGAGCAATGGCCCTGTTGAAGGTCACATCAACCGATTGAAGATGTTGAAACGACAAATGTACGGTCGTGCCAGGATAAATTTACTTGAGCGACGGTTCTTGCTGGCTAGATAAAGCGCGGGCAAGTGAGGGTGAAAAGTAAACTGTATTTTTGCGATCGCTCAACTGGGAGCATCCTCGAACAGGATCACCAAAAGTGTGTCTGGTGTCGATTGTCGTAATTAATGTAGCTTAGGGAGTATCCTACAATCATAAGAGCGCGATTTATGGCGCTCGTTAGCCAATGCTGAAACATTAAAAAATAAAATGCAACTGCCCTTTAACTTAGTTCTATCTATTAAATTTTATATTTATAAGAAGAATTCAGAACTCAGGAGTCAGAATGAGCGTATGAATTCTGTACGAGTGGGTAATGAATATTGGTTAAAACCTCGCCCCTGGTGGGCGAAAAAAAATTAAAATATTCTCGCCTTAAAACTCTATCCCTTTATGGGTAGAGTATTCTGAATTCTGAATTCTGAATTCTGACTCCTGTTTTATACCTATAACTAAATTGATTATGACGTTATTATTACGCCACACTTTTATAATGCAGTCTTTATACTCCTCAAAATGCTTTAAATTCTCTTTGAGTAAATCAATCATACTTTGCTTTCCCTTGCATTGCATAGTATCCATCGCCCATCCATAAATTCCCATATTACTGTCTGAAATTCAAGCTACACTATGATTCGTCGGTCAATCGCTTCAGCAGCTTATCAAACAACTCGTCAATCTTGTGCGAGTCAGAAACCAGCGTCCCTCGCTCGTCGCGGAAGGTGCGATCGCGCTCCCCTTTGAAAGATAACCAGTTAAAGCTGGTAGCGACTGCAAATTTGGTATCTGAAATGAGGATTTTGGCGTGAGTATCCCCAAGTCGTTTAAGTGTAAAGGTCTTGGAATATTGGCTTGCCAGCTTTTGCAGATTCTTCTCAGCTTGAATATCTGCTGAACTGCGCTTTTCGTCCTTCTCACCTAACCCATACCCAATGAAAATTTGCACTCCTCGTTTTAGCAGATTCTCAAATTGCTGGAGAAACCAACGGTTGACCGAGTTAGCCCGAATCCAAGGTGAGAAGATCATCAGGCGTTCTCGGCTATCCTTAAGGGCTTGTTCTAGCAAAGGGCGATGTTCGTACATATCTAACCAGCGCATCGGTACTGTTGCCAGCACAGAATCGAGTTGAAATTGAAGCTGCTCAATTTGCTTTAACGCATCTTGAAGTTGTTGATAAAGCGCTTGTTTCTCTTCATCGTCCTCTGCCTGCTCAATCTTTTCCTGAGTTGTTTCAATCTGAGCTTGAATTTTGGCTTGAGCCGCAGTCGTCTCTTTTTTAAGAATTGCAATCTCGTCAACAGGTGACTGAGCGACAAACTCACGCCCTAGTATCTCTTCAGCCAGCCTTCGCGGTTCACTCTGACTTAGTGTCTCAGCAATTCGGAGTTTCTTTACCCCATCCGCACGAGCAAAGGCAGCCTCATGTTCGCTGGAAACAATACCATCAATGACAAATGCCACCTGAATCTCATCACTCTCTTTTGCTTTAAAGACCAGTGCAGTAGCTGGTTGAAAAAAGCGTTGTCTCCGATCAATCGCCTTCAAAGCCAGTAAATCTCGCTCCTGACGAACTCTGGCTTTACTATCCTTCTCAATCTGCTGAATAATTTCGTCAACATCCTTCAACTTGAGGTCGGACAATTCTGGAGGACGTTTTGGTGAAGGCTCAATTTCAACAATGCTAAAGTCGCGCAAATCTTTTGCCTTGAGCAAGCGTGAGTTTAATTGACCATACCAGCGCGGGATTCTCAAAAGTCCATCAAAGTTAATATCGAAAGTTCGTTCTTCTGGCACAATAATTCTGGCTTCTTGTAAAGTTTTCTCTCCCTTTTTCGTTAGCTTCCATACCTGAAATTGTGAAACATCAGGAGCAATTAGATCAATGTCTTCACTCACCCGTAGATTGACCATTGCTTCTCGGATCGTTAGTAATTCCAAACCCAGAAATCCGGCAATTTCTTCTTCGGATGAAAGACCAACATTAATCGCCTTCAGAACGTACTCCTCAATCGGCGGAATTGGTTTACGAACCTGAGTCAGAGCTTCAACAGTAATTTTGTAGACGGGCAGCCCAACTTCCTGGCAGCAAACCAGGTCAAACCCGGAACGATTATCATAGCGACGCAGGTCTTCTAGATGTAAAGACGTAAATTCTTCCCAGGTCATAAGTTTGGCTCCGTCTGAATACAATCTTCTGGGTGTTGTTCAATGTAGTGCAGGACACTATGTAGAGGGCTGTGACTTAACGCTCGACAAAATTGATGATCGCCAACAATCAGCAAACCAACCCGTCCTCTAGATAGCGCCACATTTAGTCTGGCTTCATCTTTGAGAAATCCAATTTTGCCATCTTTGTTGGATCGAGTCACTGAGTAAACAACGATATCTGCTTCCCGCCCTTGAAAGGCATCAACAGTATTGCACTCGATTGTCAAAGCTTTTAGGCTACTTTGTTCTGCATCCAAGCCGCGATTGAGCAATTTCAGTTGGGCTGCATACCCGCTCAAAACTGCTACAGTGTAATGTTTTTGAGCTTCTTCTGCAACTCGGTTAAGTTGTTTAAGCCACTGAACAATAACTCTGACTTCACAGGAGTTATTAAAGCTAGACTTAAGGACTTGTTCGCGGCTATTTTTGAGCTTTGAGGTAGTCAACCATGTGACAGGTCGTTGCAAAACCTGACTCAAAGTTTTATCTATTGCAGGCCCATTACTACCCAACTGACCTTCATAAAAGCAGGTGCTAATCAACTTTCCTATCGGCTCAACCATTCGATGCTGAATTGCCAGCATCTTACGGCAAGCATCTGGCAAGGTTCTTAACAAGCGATCAAACAGGGTTTCTTGAATGTCCCCTGATGCCAATTCATACTCTTCCAAAAATTCGGAATTTCGGCTGGCTTCATCTTGAAACGGTGGTAGTTGTTTGGGATCGCCTACCAGTATCCATTTTTTTGAACGCGCCATTGGTACTAAAACTTCAGTCGCGGTTGCTTTAGAAGCCTCATCAACAATGCATAGATCAAATTCAATGTCAGAAATTTCTCTGGAGATGCCAATACAAGTTCCCGCAACGACTTGCGATCGCTTGATCAAAGGTGCATTAAATCGTTCATTGCGCCCAAACTGCTCGAACCATTGTGTTTGCAGACTAATTAGCTGTTGGAGGATTTTTGCATTAGGTGAGTTGGGATCAATCAAGCTCTTGCTCCTCTGCTCTAATTCTTCACCTGATAGTCTTAGCAATTCATCAATAGTTTTGATGCGCGTAATTTCTTGAAGACGTTTTGCTTTGTGTTTCTGCTCATCCCGTGCAGCCTTTGCCTGTTTCTCTAGTTGTTCGATTTCCTCTTCTAATCGCTGAAACTCCTCCACCCTGTCCGTTGGTACATTTCGCTGTCGTCGAGATTTGGGTTTTCCTTGATCATTGAGTGCGGAAAAATTATCTTCCCTCTCCTGCTTACGGCTTGCCAGTTCTACTCTTAGAGACTCTAGGTTCAAGGCAATATTTTTCAACTCTTGAAATAGAACAGCTTTCTCCAAATCCTGCTGAGAAATTCCGCTACGTGCAGACCAATTAGCAAGGAACTGTTGCCCTTGGGCGATCGCATTTTCCCGCCACTTTGCCATTTGTTCTTCTAAAAGCAACGAGTAAACACCTTCTGATACCCGCTCATGATTGCCAATGCGAATCAGCTTCAAGTTGGAGTTTTTTTCTTGAATCCTTTCTAATGCGTTATCGAGTGCAACGTGGGTTTGAGAACTAAGTAGAATTCTTGCTTCAGGGTTCTGCTGAAGGGTTTGCAGGATGACTTCTGTAATAAACGTTGTTTTACCCGTCCCTGGTGGCCCTTGAACTAACAGAAAGTCTTGTGTTGACAGGGCCGCTTTTACAACTTCCTTCTGAGACTCATTCAAAAATTGGATGAACTTAATCTCGATATCTAAGGCAGGGGCCTGAATTTCTTGAGGATTGGCTAGTAACTCTCGTAAGTCAGAGCGAACAGCACGATCGTACCGAATTGCATCTAGGGCATTTTTTTGGCGGTTCAGGGCAATTTCAGCCAAGCGAGTATCAAATCGCAGTTCCCCTGTTTGAGGTAAGCGATCTAGTTCGCCGTATTTCACGTACAGAACCAGTTTGTCATCAACCACTTCCACTACGTCTCCACCCAAAATGCTAAATCCGTTGGAACGTGTCACATGGCGTGGTTGTCCGGTAATGTCTGACTCTGGTAATTCTGCAATTTGAAAAATGACACGACTGCCATCAGGTGTAACACTTGTGTATTTAATCGGCTCTTCTCGCTTCTGTTCCCAGTCTGTCTTCGCCCTGAGAATGTCCCACCACACTCGAAAGATACGTTGTTTCTCCTCTTCCGCTCGTGATTGCCTTAAATTTGCCTCATGCTCTTCAACCCCCAGTTGAAGTTCTCTAATGACATCCTCAGCTTCCCATTTAACGATTGGTTTTCCAAATTTGAATTCATAAGGCAGTTGCCAGGATCGTTCCCGGTTTTGTTCTAGGACAACACTAGAAAAGCTTTGAGCATTGATTATAACTAGACAATCTTGCTCTACTGCAACTAAATAGCGGTAAGAGAAGCCAAAAATTGAATAATGATTATCAGCAGATTGTCCATTTGTGCCACTGCTTGACTTCTTAGCAATGCCACATCCAGCATTTAAGTCCTCAAGTAGAACCTTCTGAATTTCCGTCTCTGGTAACTGAAGCTCATTCTCAAGGTTTCTTACAGCATTACGAGTCAGTTGGAGATAACAGGAGTATTTTCGGGTTGTTTGCTTGCGCGAGCGCTTCTGCTGAATTGCTTCTAACTCTGCTAATAATACTTCTGCGTTTGGTTGCCGTTCCGCAGGATCGTTCGAGACAGCACGTTCGATAATTTCGATGATTTCAGGGGGAGCATCAAGGGCAGCGATCGCACTCGAAAAGCTACTGTAATCGAGATCAACCTCAGTCAAGCATTTCAGCGTCATTACCCCAAAACTAAATACATCACGGGTATAAGGGTAAGAACCGTCATCTTCTTCTTGAGGTGTAAAAGGACGAGAGACAAATTCCCTTAACGTTACAGTTGGGCGGAAATAACCCCTGAGTTTGGAAATTCCAAAATCAGCCAGTTTTAACCTGCCATCACTACTAATTAGAATATTATTTGGTTTGAGATCCCGATGAACGTATTTACGCTCGTGAGAAAATGCAAGTGCATTTAGTATTGGAAAAGCTAACCTCTCCCAATAAGAATCCCATCCTTCTAATGGAGTTTCTTTTAGCAGTACCGCTAAATCTCTCTCCATCCACTCTAAGACCAAGAAATATTCTCCAGTCTGTTTATCTCTTCCTGAATCAAAAAGCTCGACAATGCTGGGATGCTTTAACTCCCTGAGTGCCTGAGTTTCGCGTCGGAAGGATTCAACTAAGATGTCTACTTCAATCTGCCCATGTTTGAAAACTTTGACTGCTACCTGTCGCAATCCTTCTTTCATGTCAATGGCTTGGTAGACATCCGCCATACCACCAGAGCGCAGGTTGGGAGATAAAGCGTAGCGATCATTAATGATACGAGGCAACATGGTTGTAGATTTTACCTGATAAGCTAATTATTCCCTTTACCTAAGCAAAACTCACAGGTATCTCTTGGTATGGTCTACGAACTCAAAAATATCAATAGAATCTGACCACAGTTGGGAAGTATTAAATATTATATATTCAGGATCTCGCTGAATGGCTGCATTTGCTACCTCAAACTTAGCATCCGCAGGGCGAAAGGCAATTTGAATCTGAACTTCCTTAAAATCCTTGGTTAGCACTTTATGCCCTTTGAATACAGCATATAAGCAAGTTAATCGTTGTTGTCCATTTACGATCAGTAGACGAGAAGTTTTAACCTGTTTGGAGGTAGTGCCTATATGTCGAGTATTAGTGAAATGGTTATTTGCCCACTACAACAAGTAACCTACTGGAAAGCCTTCATACATCGAGTCAAACAAATCTTGTACTTTTGCAGCTTCCCAAACAAACGGACGCTGAATATCAGGTAAGCCAATCTCATCAAGTTCAATATCATGGATGAGACTTGTAAGCGAATAGGTGATTTGTTTGAAAAGAATTTTGGGCATGGTAGAAGCAAGTTAATGTTCGGCTTGCATCCGTATAAATATTTCTACCAAAATAGAGCAATCTATATACTGGCAACTTGAGTAAAATTTCGGATTTATATATAAATTTTATACATTGATTTTTACTACAAATAATCTAATGGGAAAGCCATTGATGTTTAGAGCCATGTGGTTAGGATTTTTGGAGTAAATTAGCTTTGCATCATCCTCAAAATAAAATGTGCGAATTTCTGATGTTTGAGGTAATCAATTTACCGCATGGTGGAATTAAACATCTACCTTCCACGGGCAATGGAAATTAAAATTCTACTTTTTTGGCTATTTCTAATATCGTTTTTTCTACGCCTAGCTTTTCTACTAACACAGGCACACCAAAAAACTCAAAGTCGCTACCAAACTACTAGAAAAAAATCAGTACGCAGGTCAGAACGCAAACAGCAATATCACTTCAGTATTCCCAAAACAGGGAAATGGCAAAAGCTTTTGACTCTGGTTCAAGGCGACGTAGCTACTGCCAAACGATTAATTGAATTTGAGTAACGGCGCAATCCTACCCACAGCATTGACTGGTGTGTGGAAAAAGTACTGTGGCAATTAAAACGCGATCGCTGTTTCTAAGTTAGTCAAGTAGTCAAGCGAGTAACTAGTTTTATCCACATATATCAGTTATTCGCGGAGCAATCTGTATAATTTAGCACTTAGTGGTTTTCATCACTAATTACTTCATGAAGACTTTACTTTTCCTACTGAGCAAGAATAAAGCCACTTCTACCGTACTTGACCGAATACGGTTTACCTCGTATTCATTAGACAAATTTTTTACCAATCTAGTTATAGGAATTTCCAGGTTGCATTAATGAGTTATACAGAATACCAAAAAAAGTTTAATAAAGCACTTGACGATGAAATTAGAGCATTACGAAAAAGTGGTGGACAAAAAACCTTTTTGAGCGACGGTTCCTTTTTAGGTAAACGTGGTGGTCAATATATATATTCCCTTACCACAGATACTGAACTGCGTTTCCCTGATGATACTCCAGTAGATTTAGAGTATAAAAGCAAAAGATATAGTGGAATTTTAGTTTCTGTTGAAGGCTTTGATATTATTTTGGCATTACAGCAAAATTTAGGAGATTCAATTCCTACAGCTATACTCTATACCTCTCCCTGGTTTTTATTGGAAGAACTTAAAAAGCGATTGCTAGAAAGTTCTAATCTAAAGGGAGCTAATAGAAACCTAGCAGAAATATTACTAGGGGATAAAAGTGAAACCAACTCTTCAACAAGCAATAGCCAAAAACTGTTAAATCAAATTGAGCAACGACTACAAAAACCAATAGGTTGCAATGAATATCAGAAATCTGCTGTTGACAAGGTACTTAATCGCCAAGTTAGTTTTATTTGGGGGCCACCAGGAACAGGAAAAACTAAAACTCTGGGAATCACCGTAGCTGCATTGGTTCAAGCTGGTGAGTCAGTTTTAGTGGTAGCTCATAGCAACACTGCTGTTGATACAGCTATGAAAAGTGTAGCTGAGTATTTGCAAGGTGCGCCTATTTATGAAAATGGGCTAGTGTTGCGCTATGGAGTTGCCACCCCTGGCAGTCTAAACGAGTTTCCGCAGTTACACGTTAGAGGAGTAGCACGTTGGCAGAATCCAAACTTAATAGAGCAAATTGAACGGTTAGAAAAACAACGCAAAGATTTAGTCAAGCGATCGCGTCAGGAAAAGCTAACCCAACTGCAACGCCAGAGTATTCAAAATGACATTGCCACTGTCAAACAAGCATTGCAGCCTCTAAAAGAACAGTTGAAGCAGAAAGAAGCTGAACTGATCAAACAAGCAACAGTGGTTGGCTGCACTTTATCAAAGGCAGCGATCGCCAAAGAAATCTACCAACGCCGTTTTGATGCCATAGTAGTGGATGAGGCGAGTATGGCTTATATTCCCCACTGTGCTTATGTCAGCACCCTGGCCAATCGTCGTATTGCTATTTTTGGTGACTTTCGCCAGTTAGGGCCTATCTCACAAGCAGAGACAGAGGCAACGCAGCAATGGCTACAACGAGATATCTTTGATGAAGCTGGTATTACTCAAAAGGTAAATAATGGTCAAATTGACTCACGCATGGTGCTATTAAAAACACAGTACCGCATGAATCCAGCTATTTCTAAAATACCAAATCAGCTTTTTTACAATGGTCAACTGCAAGATGGCTCTGGTGTAGAGCAAAGGACGATGCCGATTGTTCAGAGTCAGCCACATCCTGGGTCAGCCCTAATCTTGTATGACTTGAGCCAACTTTCAGCTTTTTGTTTTAAAGAACAGCAGTCTCACAGCCGTTTTAATATCATCTCAGCTTTAGTAGCAGTCAATCTAGCTTATCAAAGTACCCAGACTAATGATTTCAGCGTCGGTATCATTGCTCCTTACAATGCTCAAGCACGTTTAATCCAACGTTTGCTGCAAGATTTGCACCTTACTGACAAGTCTGTAAAAGTAGCTACAGTTCATCGCTTTCAAGGGGCAGAACAGAATCTGATTATTTTTGATGCTGTTGAAGGTTCACCACAAGCTAAGGCAGGAAAATTGGTTACAGGGGGAACGCAAAGTACAGCTATGCGACTTGCCAATGTTGCTGTTAGTAGAGCGCAAGGTAAATTTATTGGTTTATTTAATTATCAATATATTCAGAAAACCCTTAACTCTTTTAATATTTTTCGTAAATTTGTTGACCGTATATATGCTCAAGCTAAGACCCAATCACTCACATGGGCTTTACAACCACTCAGCGATTTACCAGGAGTAACTTATTTTTCTAAAAGCCAAGATGCTTTAAAACAAATAAAGTTGGACTTACTTGCAACTAAGGAAGAAATCGCCATAGATTGGTCAAGCTCAACTAGCAATAATCAGTTTCCTTTGGACACATTGAAGCAGTGTAATTCTCGTAGTGTCCGATTTTTTATCACGGGTCAAAGCCGCAATTCTATTGCTACTGGGCTACAAAATACCCGTCTCTGGGATAATAAGGCTAATACGAGTATAGGTTTAGTTGGTATTGACCGTAAGTGTTTGTGGATATACTTAAATCCGAATTCACCATTAACACCAGTTATTCGGATAGATTTACCACAAACAACAAAATTATTGTATAGCTTTTTACATTTAGTACCTGAACAAGATCCAGGCTCCATAACAACTAAAATCAGTCAAGGCGAAAATCCATTTGGTCAATGCCCTGATTGCGGACAACCTCGCTGGTATAGCCGTACTGAATATGGATCTTATATTACTTGTTCTAAAGATACCAAACATTCTCGTAGGAAAATGAATGAAAAAGATACAACCCTTTTGATGAGATTCATGAATATTAATTGTTCGGTATGTAAGCAACAAGCAAGTGCTTACAAAAGCTATAAAGGTATTTATATAGGCTGCTCACAACGAAATTGTAGCTGGTCAACATCACTAGAATCATTAATTTAGGTCTACGGTTGCCTGAATTTTATGACAACTATTCAAAGAACTTTTGTAGTTTGTGACCTAAATCAGTGCAAAAATATCATAATTGTGTATAGAATTAATCAATTGAAACAAGTAAGTGTATTTTTAAAAACACTAAGTTGTTGACGGTTGGTATTGACTGTCAACCCTCAACTAGTAACGGTCAATATATTTCTATGCTTCCCTCAGTATTTAAAACCTGCATTCCTAGAGAAGAAATTTTAGAGGGAGAACTCTCTTCTGATTTATTTGCCGCTAAGTTACGGCTAGTTGTCGAAGGACTTGCGCCCCAAGTCTACCAAGATCCCACAGCCTTTTTCGCTAATACTTTTGCCACCGATGGTTTAAAAACCTTAATCTCGGAAGTGTTCGGGCGGTTGGTAGGTGCTGCTGTCGGCTCCCCCATTATTCGACTGGAAACCAGCTTTGGTGGTGGTAAAACCCATGATGAAATTGCTTTGTGGCACATTGCCAAAAATGGGCGGGACATTTCTGGACTAGACCGTTTTGTTGACCTAAGTTTAATTCCAGATCGACCCATTCAAGCAGCTGCGATCGCTTGTCAAGACCTCGATCCAGTTAACGGTGTTTACCATGCGGACACTGGCGTTACCACTTATACCCTTTGGGGAGAAATTGCTTATCAAATTAATGGTGTAGCAGGTTATAGCTTGCTTAAAGGTTCTGATGAACAGCGAGTCAGTCCAGGCACAGTGGTTTTAGAAAGGATAATCCAAGGGCAACCCACAGTCATTATCATCGACGAAATTGCCTCATACCTGAGAAAAGCCAAGGCTACTCTAGTTGGTAACAGCAATTTAGCCGGACAGGTAGTTGCTTTTTTATTCGCCCTCATGGATTTAGCAGCATCTTGTAATAATTTAGTATTTGTTTACACGCTGGCTTCCTCCACTGACAGTTTTGGCGAAGAAACCACCGAAATCCGGGAAACCATTTCCGCTAGCGCTAGGCAAGAACGCATTCTTAAACCCAGCACTGATATTGAAATTTACAATATAGTTAAGCAGAGGATGTTCAGCAGCATTGAAGCTAACGCTGCCAATAATGCTTCAAAAGAATATTTACAAACTTATAAAGCTAGTCGGATTAATTTACCAGATGGTTGCAAAGATTCACGCTGCGCTGAAAGTATAGAGCAGAGTTATCCCTTCAACCCGGAATTATTTGATCTGCTGACTAAAAAGATTGCCTCCATCCCAAACTTCCAACGTACCAGAGGCGCTTTGCGGTTATTTGCTAGAGTTATACGTTATCTGTGGGACGATACTAATGCATGGATACCGCTAATTCATTCTCACCACATTCCTGTTGGTATTGAAGAAGAAATCACCAGCGATTTAACTACCCGTTTGGAACGTCCTTTAATGCGGATTACGATCCAAGCAGACATTTACAACAAAGATGGTAGAGAAGCACACGCTCAGTTACAAGATGCAGTATGGATTGCTGCTGGTAAACCTCCCTTTTCAACCTGGGTAGCCCGGACTATTTTTTTGCATTCCATTACTCAAGGTATATCTGCGGGTATTCGTCGCGCCGAATTAAATCTATCTTTGTTGACACCAGGACTAGAAATTGGCTTTGTTGATACTGCCTTAGAAAGGTTGAGTGAAGTTGCTTGGTACTTGGAAAATGATCCAATGACAACTTTGGCTCGTTTCAAGGAAGAACCATCAATCAATAAAATTATTGCCGAAGAAAAAGCCCAAGTTGGAATTACCGAGGCGAAGGATGATTTACGAAGTCGCCGCGATACCATTTTTGCTGATAAATTCTTCAAACTAGTTCCTGCACCGGAATCACCAGCAGAAGTTGATGATGTGTCGGATAGCATCGCCCTGTGTTTAATTGACTTTAGCGAAGCAACTATTTCTGCAACCACTGAAGGGCCGCCCGTACTTGTGGAGAAAATTTTTAATGAAACAGGTGAGTCAGGTAAGTTTCGGACTTTTAGAAATCGTTTATTATTTTTGGTCGCAAATAAGCAAGAATTAGACCGAGCAATTGATAACGCCAGAGAGTTTCGGGCTATTCAAAATATTCTTAATTCTCCCAATCGCTTGCAAGATTTATCAGAAAGTCAACAAAAGCAACTCAAAGATAAAAAAGGTTCTCTTGATTTAGGGGTAAGGGTATCTTTAACCAATGCCTACCGCCACTTATTTTACCCCGCTAATGACCCCGTAAAAGCTGCTAAAGGCTTAATGCACTATACCCTTTCCGCACAAGATTCTAGCGATGTGAAGGGCAAAAGTAATCAACAGGATGTCATTTTAAAAGCACTGAAAGATTGTCAAAAAATTCGTGCTGATGAAGCACCATCTTACGCCCCTGCTTATATTTTGCAGAAGGTTTGGCTGTCTGGGTTAACCCATTGGACAACTAAAGCATTGAAGGAAGCTTTCGCCAAAGACTTGAGTTTAAATATACTCCTTGATGCTGAATTATCTAAGCTGCGAGATACCATCCGCCAGGGGTTGCAGACGGGTAACTGGGATATGAAGGTGGGAGAAAAGCTGTTTATAAAAACCGATGACGGTAAATTTACTCTACCCGACTCTATAGAATTTTCTGAACGGATGGTACTTTACCGCCGGGGAATTCTGGAACTACCGAAACCGCGAGAAATTGAACTGAATGCTCAACTCTTGTCCAGTACAGAATCGGTAAAACCTGTGCGGATACGGTGGAAAGCATCGGGGGCTTTGACGATTAAGCTGTATCAAGATGGGAATTTGGTTGCAGGGGAGTTTCGCCCTAGTGATGAGTACGAAACAGCGATCGCTAAAACCACAACTTTCAAAATTGTAGCTGACTACGGCAATGGTGAAGTAGAGGAAAGGGAAACCCAAGCAAGCATCTTAACCTACGGTACTGGTACACCCCGCACACCTAACGGTAGCGAAAAAATTGGCGATGACTGGGATGATTCACCTCTATTTAAAGCCAAACCGGAAGAATTTGATTTGGAGGGAACACTTGATCGGGTGTTTAATGAATTAAGCGATCGCATCCAAGATAATCAAGTTCAGGGTATCCAGTCTTTGGAACTCTCCGTTGGGCAAGTAATGGACTACCGCAAGTTGATGACGGCTTTCCCTATGTTAATCAAGCTACCCTTGCAAATCGACCAAACGGCAACTATTACAGTTAATGAACAATTTATCAGGTTAGAGTATCAAGGGCCAGTCAAAGGATTTCAGAGTTTTCAGGGGGCTGTTAACACTTTGCTAAGTAGCCCGGATGTAAAAGCTGACGTGTCGCTGAAGCTCGTGTTTGAATTTTCATCTCCAGTGCAACCAAACGGCGCAGAAATCAGTAATATCAAACAAGCCCTGAATCGTAATCCGGTTGACAGGCTGAATTTGACGGCGAAAGTAACGTACTGAGATGCAAGAGTTTCAATTGCGAGTGGTTCCTACAGATAACAATAACTTTGCCCTGGAGTTGTATCAATGTGCTTATAAGAAAGCCGGTGAAAAAAAGCGTCCTTCTGCCAAAAGAATTGGGCGTTTAAAGGGCAATGCTTTAATTCAGGTGAAACAGGCAATTTATGATTCTTTGAAGGCGAATAATTATGACCCCAAAACCCTAAGTCACAATCGCCAAACTCCTTATATTTTGAATGAGGAATCAGGGATAAATCTGGCATTATTGTTTCAGACTTTGCAACCGCTTTCTAAAATAGAACGCATTGCAAATATTGCCCAAGGGATTAGAGCCATGAGTTATGAGGAATCGCACTACTGGTTTGCCAAGATTAGCAATGGTAAACGTAATCAGGCTTTGAAAGCGATTCGTGTCCTTTTGGGGGATTGATATTCTCGTTGATTATAGTCCGCCTGTGCGGACTTAGTTTATATGGCTGCGAATTCTATTTATCTGTTGATTTTGCTACTATAGTAACTTCCGATTTTTACGTATTAATTTGAATTATGCCTAAACGCCCCGATGTTTTTATTGAAAAAATGATGCCTGTGCAGGTATTAAACGAGCAAGTTAATTTTGAACAGGGAGGAAATCCATTTAAAGGATTACATCGCTGGTATTCGCGTAAGCCTTTGTCTTTTAGTCGCGCTAGTGTGTTGGCTTCTTTATTACCAGCAGATATCACAATGCAAGAATTTGAATATTTGCTGGGGTTAGTACCGGGCAAGGAGGTAAAGCTATATAAAACACCGCCTAATTCTGTGCAAATTAAGAAGGTGCAGGATTATTGCGAGAAGGTTTGGGGAACGCGGACACCAACTGTGTTAGATGCGTTTGCAGGTGGTGGAAGTATCCCTTTTGAGGCGGCGAGATATGGGTTAAATGTGCTAGCTTCTGATTTAAATCCTGTGGCGGTGGTGACGATGAAAGCGGCGATGGAATATCCGCTAAAATTTGGCCCAGATTTACAGCAGGATATTGATAAATGGGTGAAGTGGGTAGGGGATGAAGCCCAGAAAAGGTTAGTTGAATTTTTCCCATCTTTACCTGGGGAAACTGTTCAATATTATTTATGGGCGCATACAGTTGTTTGCCCCAGTTGTGAGTCGGTTGTTCCATTGAGTCCAACTTGGTGGGTTTATAATCGCCCTGAAAAGCAAAACTGGCATAGATGGTGTGCAGTAAAACCTATTTCTAATCCTGAGAAAAGCCGGATTGATTTTGAGTTAGTGAGAGGGATAAAGGGCAAAGGAACAACAATTGTTACTGAAATTGGTGAAGAATATGATCCTAATACAACTATAACAATTAACAGAAGTGTTGGTAGATGTCCTAATTGTGGCAATACACTTGAGCAAGAATATTTAATTAATTATGCACAAGTTACTGGATTTGGGCATCAACTTTATGCTGTTGCTTATAAACAGGGTTATAGCTCTGTACAATTTAAAATTCCTGATAAAAATGATCTACAAGGATATAGCAAAGCATTAGAAAAATATAATGAAATGTTTCTTAATCCTCAAATTCAGGCTTTAATTCCTGAAGAACCTTGCAGCGATAACCCTCAATACATGATGGCATATCGTTATGGATTAACTACATGGCATAAATATTTTAACCCTCGTCAACTTTTAACCCTTGTTACTTATGTTCAAATCATCAATGAAGCCAAGGAATTAATGCAAGCTGAGTATAAATGGGAAAAAATAGAAGCAATTACTACTTATTTAAGTTTAGTATTAGATAGGTGTGTTGATAAGAACTGTAAGTTAGCCCATTGGCAATCATCTGTAGGTGTTCCACAAGCAGCTTCAGCTCAACATTCTCTTAATCTAATGTGGAATTATCCAGAAGTTTGCGGAACAAATAGACTCTACCAATGGTGTGCAGAAACGGCTGCTGATGACTATTCAAAACTTTGTAATTATTTTGGTACAAAGCCACACTCTACAGGCTTACAAGATATTGAACAATACAACCAAAAATCTATTCAAATTAATTCTGCTTCCGCAGATAGTCTATATCATATTCTCTCTCATTCTGTTGATGTTATTATCACAGATCCTCCCTACTATGACACGATTCCTTACGCAGAAATATCTGATTTTTTTTACGTTTGGATGAAGCGGACGTTAGGCGATATTTTTCCTGATTTATTCTTTAATGAACTTACCGATAAAGATCGTGAAGCTGTAGCCAATTTAGGACGGTTCCGTAACATGGGTGCTTCACCCAAAGAACTTGCTTATCAGGACTATGAAGCAAAAATGGCGATGGCGTTTGTCGAATACCATCGCGTATTACGCGACGACGGCGTGATGACAGTGCAATTCAACCACAAAGACTCCGGCGCGTGGGATGTCTTAGCCAAATCCCTCATCGATGCTGGTTTCGAGATTACCGCATCTTGGGCAGTCAGCACTGAAAACCCCCAAAACTTGCACCAAGCGCAGAAAAACGCAGTATCCAGCACAGTGCTTTTAGTATGCCGCAAACGTGACCCCAACGCCGAACAAGCTTGGTGGGATGACGTGCGAATTGACGTGCGAAATATCGTCTTTGAAAAAGCGCCAGAACTCGAAAAATGCTTAACTGAAGATTCTCGTCCTGCTGCTGATAGAGTAGCAGATCCGCAACGCCGCATTAAACCCCCTGGTATAAACTTGTGCTTAAGTGCTTTTGGTTCAGCTTTGAGTGTGTTTACCAAATATAGTTCCATCCTCGACAGCGCCGGGAATCAAGTTGAACCCAAAGCAGCATTTGAAGAAGTACGCCAAGCAGTAGTCGAATACCGACTACAAAAGCTATTAGAAGGTAAAGACTTCAACGGTATCGACCCCTTAACCCAATGGTACATCTTGGCATGGGATACCTTTGAAGCACGAGAATTCCCCTTCGATGAAGCCAGACAACTCGCCTTAGCAGTCGGTGGTTTTGATGTTTCCGATTTAGTCAAAAAACACAAACTACTCGATTCTGCAAGTGGTTACTGTAAATTACTCACCCCGCAACAACGCTTGAAAAAACGCGCCTTCTCCGTCACCGATACTGAATTTTCTGCCAGATATTTAGTAGATGGACTCCACGCCATTATCGCCCTTTACCAAGAGGAAGAAAATACAGAACCAGTCCGCAGATTTATGAAAAATACAGGCTTAGTTAGCAACGATTTATTTATGCGGACATTTGAAGTAGCGTTGAAAGTAATTCCCCGCATTGGTGATGAAAAGAAACGCCTTCCCGAAGAAAAAGCGTTATTAGATTTGTGGTTGGCAATGGATGAAATCAAAGCCAAAGTGTCTTATGTGCAGCCTGAGCTATCCTTAAATTATGGACAAATGAGTTTAAATTTAGAGACGGATGATTGAGGGCTGTTCACCGTCAACTAATAATTACAGGAGATAATCAAATATGAAGGTTAGAGGGATAAAGCGTGGTCAAAACATCGAAATATTAGAAGAACTTAATAATATTCCAGATGGGACAGAAATAATCATAGACGTAGAATTTATTGCCAATCAAATTATGGAAGCACAACCACCATTAACAGACGAGGAGAGACTAGCTAGACTCAATCAATTATTTGGGGTTTGGAAGAACCAACCGGAATTAGCAGAAATATTTACAGAAATTGACCAACAGCGCCATACTTATCAAGGCAGAACTATAGACTCGCTTGATAATCGGGATAACGGCTAATGTATCTACTAGATACCAATATTTGCATTGCACTGCTGAACGAAAATCCCCAAGCTGTTACTAAATTTAATCGCTTTTTTAGCCAATGCTATCTCTCTATAATTGTAGTTTCAGAACTATATAAAGGCGTGTATTGTTCTCAACAGGTAGCCAAGAATCTAGAGATATTAGCACAGTTCACTGAACTCTTACCAGTAGAACCTTTTGAAATAGAAGCAGCTATCGAATTTGGCAAGATTCAAAGCGAACTCAGAAAAATTGGGAAACCAACCGGAGAATTTGATGCTTTGATTGCTGCTGTAGCTCGTTCTCGTGACGATATTCTTGTGACTAACAATATCAAAGATTTTATTAATATTCCCAACTTAAAATTAGATAACTGGTTAGAAAGTTGAAAAACCTGCGTGAATATCCCTGGAAAATTAGTTACACCAGCAACACCCACAACACCATCACTGATTTCTACATTCCTGCTTTAGAGTGTGCCATTCAATATGACCGGAAAGCAGGTTTTTTTAGTAGTGCCATTTTAAGTAAAGTTGCACGGGGTTTAGGTGCAATGCTGCATAACAAGGGGCGAATGCGGTTAATCATGGGTTGTCAGTTTAGCCCCCAAGATTTACAAGCAATTCAACAGGGATACGAACTGCGAGACGCATTGCTATCTCGTCTAGACGCAGACTTAAAACCACCAGAAAGTTTTGCCCAACTAAAACACTTGGAAATTCTTAGCTGGTTAATTCAAAATCAATATCTCGATATTAAAATTGCTATTCCTCTCAAAGAAAATGGACTACCAGAAGATAGTACACAGCAACTAGACCCACAGCATATATTTCACGAAAAGGTTGGCATTTTTACTGATAGCAAGGGCGAAAAATTAGCGTTTAACGGTTCTAATAACGAATCTATCGGTGGCTGGGAGAGGAATGTAGAATCCTTTCACGTTTATTGTTCTTGGGAGGGAGGAAGGGAACTAGATAGAGTTGAAGAAGAAGTAGCGAGATTTGAGCAACTTTGGTATGACGTATCGCCTAACGTGCGAGTATTTGAAGTTCCAGAGGCGGTACAGAAAAAGCTCTTGCGTTACGCAAAATCTACTAAACCTGATTGGAATGCCCAAGCTGAATTTGACTCTAGACCTCTAACAAAAATAGAATTAACTGAACCAGAAGCACAACCCGAACTAGAATTAAAACCAGACCCTTCAGCTATTTCTACAGAAGTAAGAGAAGAAGAACAGTTGGCATTTACTCAACTTGCCAATATTCATGAACATCCCGGCTGCTTGGACTTTTGTTTAAAATCAATTCCCATTCACCCCTGGCCACACCAAATTAAAATCCTGCGCCGTGTTGCTCAAAATTTTCCCCAAAGTTTTCTCATCGCTGACGAAGTTGGGTTAGGTAAGACAATTGAAACTGGTTTAATTCTGCGTTATCTGCTGTTGTCCAAAAAAGTGAAGCGGGTACTGATTTTAGCACCTGCTAGCGTTCAACCCCAATGGCAAGAAGAATTGCGGGAAAAATTTAATCTGCATTTTTGGAGTTACACATCTACAGAATTTAAAGACCCCTACAAGCGGACTATCCCCGCAGCAGCTAATCCCTGGAATACTCAAGATTTAATCCTGGCTTCTTCTCATTTGGTGCGGAGAACTGACAGAATGCACCAGCTACTATCAGCAGAACCTTGGGATTTAGTAATCTTAGACGAAGCCCATCATGCACGCCGCAAAAGTCCCCAAGACCGCAAGGAAACACCCAATCGCTTGTTACAGTTAATGGCACAGTTGAAGGAGAAGACTAAATCCCTGATTCTTCTCTCAGCAACTCCCATGCAAATTGATGCCATAGAAGTTTTCGACTTGTTAAACCTGCTGGGATTGCAGGGGCATTGGAGTTATGGCGATAACTTCTGCGATTATTTCGCCTCGCTGCAAGGTGCTGTCAAGCAGGAAGTAATTAATTTTTGGCAAGTAATGTCTAGCGATTATTTTGGGCGTGGCGGACAACCTTGTTCTAGATTAGAGCAGTTTTTGACTAAGAGCGATCGCATTCTTGCTTACAAAATGCAGGATACTTGGCAACGGGGAAAGAAAATCTCCAATCACAAACAATTATTGGCAGATGAAGACTTTATCGACACCTCACGCCAATACTTGACAGTGAACACGCCCTTAAAAGACTTGATGTTCCGCCACACCCGCGACACTCTCCGACAATACTATCAAAGGGGACTGTTAGAGCGGGATATTCCTACTAGAGTTGTGCAGGATAATGCTATTACGCTGGAACCACAACGGGAAGTACCGCTTTATGTAGCTGTCAGCGACTATGTACGTCACTTTTACCGACTGGCACAAATAGATCAGCGTTCTTGCTTGGGTTTTTTGATGACCCTTTACCGCAAACGTTTGACCAGTTCATTTTATGCCATCAAGTCATCTCTGCAACGTCGTTTGGATTATTTGTTAACTCAACGGGGAAGCGTTTTAAGTGACGACGATTTAGTAGATGTGGATAATGAGGATGATGCAGTGATTGCTGGGCTGGAATCTTTGTTTGAACCAGTAGACCCCCAGGAAATTCAATATCTTGAAGATTTACTACGCCAATTTGAAAACACTGGAGAAGATAGCAAGCTTTCTCGCTTTATTCAGATTTTACGCCAAGAATTAACTGACCGAGAAAGTGCGATCGTTTTCACCCAGTACACTGACACGATGGACTATCTACGGGATACATTGAAGGAGTTGTATGGTAGCCAAGTAGCTTGTTATTCAGGTCGTGGTGGGGAATTATATCAGAATGGGGAGTGGTGTCTTGTTCCCAAGGAAGAAATTAAACGCCGATTTCGCCAAGATGAAATCAAAATTCTCCTCTGTACTGAATCTGCTTCTGAGGGGTTGAATTTACAAAATTGCGGTGTGTTGATTAATTATGATATGCCTTGGAATCCCATGAGGGTAGAACAGCGTATTGGGAGAATTGACCGCATTGGACAGAGATATCCGACTGTGCGAATCCACAATTTTTACTATGATGGCACTGTAGAAGCAAAGGTTTATCGAAAATTGCGGGATCGCATAAACGCTTTTGCCACTGTTGTTGGTAATCTTCAGCCGATTTTAGCCCAAGTCCCTACCTTTATTGAACGGGCTGTTATGAGTGCTGATCCAGAAGAAGAGGATGTTTTAATGTCTCAATTCGATTCTGTGTTAGACAGCCCACCACCTCGTCTGGCAATTGAAGAAATGGTAGCAATGGATTTAGAAGCTGACTTAGTAGAAATTCAAAAACCAATCACCTCTACCCCTTTTACGCCAGAAACTATTGAGCAGTTATTCACCGAATCAGCAATTTTAAAAGCCAGTGGCGTGCAGTTTGAGAGAAGGAGTGAAGGTACTTGGCAACTGGCTTATAAAGCGCAGAATTACACAGTTACTTTTTACCCTAGTGTTTTTGATGAAATGCCTTCCCTACGATTAATGAATTTTGGCGATCCCTTGTTTGAAAAAATGCTACAAACCATTAATTTTTGAGCCTACAGTTTTAACATTTATATTCCTGGCGTAGTGGAGTATGGGGTGTAAATTTAACGAAAACACGGGATTATATCATCCCATAAGTTAGTTTTTTTATGATTTTCAAATCTTCTCAAAAGGAACCATTCAAAGCTTCATTTTCCCGTGGCATATTGACGTTTTGAGCCTTAAAAATGATTTGAAAAGCAATATCTCTCGCTGACTGCTTCAACACTTGCAGATAAGCAACAGCATCATCCCGTCGGCGGAATCTTTTCACAACAATATTTTCTTGATTGGGAATATCACGGACAATACACCACGGTTTTAATTGCTCAGAATAAGTCATATTTTCCTTCTTAAAAATGCTGTAAAATAACCATGCTATGTGCTTTTAAATCGCCAAATTTTACCTTAAACGAGGAGGTATACTCAAAGACAGGTCAAATTGATATTGACAATTAGAATTATGTGTGTATTAGATTGATTTGACAGATATATAGCGTTCCGACTGGAATGAAATATTGTGTACTGAGTCTGAAAACCTTGCAGGGCAAAGCTTTTGTTTTAAAAACCTTTCAGTAATCAAACCGGATTGCTATATGTAGAAGAGAAATGTTATTGAGATCAAGGCGAATGAGTCAGACATAGCAATTGCCAAAGTTGTTCGGGAACTTCTTCAAAATGTTCGAGTAAAAAGTCCATGAATGCCAAATGTCGTAAATCATTAGGCTGAGGATAGCGTCTAAATTTACCTTGCTTAAACCAACCTCTGACCGTAGAATCGGAACGACAGCATATTAAGGCAATTTGTTCATAACTCACATCCCATTTGGCATAAAATTCTTCTGGTTTCATACCAAATTCACAGTGACTGTAGAGTGAAATTAGATGAATTTCTCTTGCCCCTAAAATCCGGGGGTTAGACATTGATACACCTCAAATATGTAAATATTGGAACTCATTTTTTACATCAGGTATTTGTCAGTCACAGAGTTTATAGACACACCAATAAAACCCAATTAAGCGGGTTTTAAACTCTTGATTCACTCTAAATCTGCGTAAGCAGATATAGTTAAAATAGTTCCGTTATTTATAATGGCTAGAATACCGATTCAGGAATAGCTATAAATAGTGGATAGGGTGTAATACGCTTGGGTTAAACCTTTTTCTCCCCCTGCTTCCCCTGCTCAAGAACAGCCCGTTCCAACAGATAAATGTCCTTAACTGAACGGTATTGGGATAGGGCGGGGATAGTGCTTCGGATCAAAAACGAAATGCCCTTTAACCACATTTTTGCACGAGCTATACTGTGAGGAGGGCAGTTGAGTTTTTGACAAATCTTCTCAGAATAGCTTGACTGCAAATTCAACTTCAGTCGGACTCGGCAAGTTGGGATAGTTCACCAGCTATTTGATGTTTTAATATCTATAACAACTGGAATAGGGCTGAGAAACTTTTGGGCAGCAGCAACCATACAATTGTGTAATATATGGCTAACTTGGTCAATTTCAGTCTCTGGACATTCCAGTACAATTTCATCATGTCTTACACAGATGAGTTTTGTTCTGAATTTAGCTAATGGATTTGAAAGTTTTACCATAGCTAATTTGTTGATGTCGGCATTTAAACCTTGTACTGGATGGTTAAATAGCTCTGATAGTCGGGGCTTGTTTACCCATCTCCGTCGTCTGTTTGCTAGTGTACGACTTTCCTTAATGCCTTGGATGTATTTACGTTTGATGTTTTCATGCCACCTAGCTATTCCAGGATAAGCTTCAAAGAATCGTTTTCTGAAAGCTTTTGCTTGCTCTAATGTCATTGCCACCCCATATTTTACTTGGGCGTAAATTTGGAGTTTGGCAGCGCCCATACCGAAAATTAATCCAAAGTTTATTGCTTTTGCTAGTCTGCGGTCTTCTTCAGTTACTTCATTGATATATTTTCCAGTTACTAGAGATGCTGTTAATCGATGTAAGTCAGCCCCCTGGCGATAGACTTGGCACATCTTTGTATCACCACTAAGCCGAGCCATAATTCGTAGTTCTATTTGGGAGTAATCGGCTTTGATAATTTTATAGCCAGGGGCAGCAATGAAGCAGCTACGAGCGGCTTCATCACGGGGAATATTTTGTAGAGGTGGTTTGCGGCAAGAAAATCTACCGGATTTTGCCCCTAATTGATAATAGTTAGGATGAATTCTCCCAGTTTTGGGGTGGATATGCTGGGGTAGTTTCTCGGTAAAAGTGCCGATAATTTTGGATAGACGGCGGTAAGAAAGCAATGCTTGAATTATGGGATACTGTGCAGCTAAAGAAACTAATTTACTTTGATTAGTTGAGTTTATTTTAATACCAATAGCTTGTAGAGCAGCCAAAACTTGCTGAGGTGAATTTGGGTTTACTGCATCTGTCAGTTCTGGCAGCAATGACATCTGAGAGCTAGCAATACGGAGTTGCTTGAGTTGGTTTAAAGCATCTGTTTTTTCAGCTTCTAGTTTTGCACCCAGTATCTGCCATCGGGACAAGTCAAATAGCATTCCGTTAAGTTCCATTTGAGCTACAACAGGCATACACTGAAATTCCAGTCGGGCAATTTTGAGTAACTTTGCCTGCTTTAACTTGTTGAGGAGAATTGGGTAAAGGTCAAGTAATATGGCAGCATCTACGGCAGCATAGTGCAATTGAACCTTGGTAAGAGGTTTACACCAATCACTGATTTGTTGAGTTTTATCTAGTTGAATGTGTAGTAGCTTTTTAGTTATATTTTGTAAGGATGAGCTTGTTTTTAATCCTGCGGTTAGAACTTTATAAGCAAGTTGGGTATCAAAGAATTGACCAGAGGGTTGAAGTCCTGCGAGGGTGAGAAATTGCCAGTCGAACTTGGCATTATGTGCAATTTTGATAGCAGAGTTACCAAGCAGTTTTTTGAGTAGTTGGCGATCGCTTTTGGGAATAGCTGGTAAATCAATCAGCACTACTGGATGGTTTGGTGCAGCTATTTGAATCAGTCTAATAGAATCAGTTAGAGGGTCAAGTCCTGTTGTTTCACAATCTATGGCTAAAACTTCTGCCTGAAACAGAGCTTGGAGAGCAGAATTAAGAGTTGAAATATTGGAAACAAGAGTATATTGTGGAGTAGAAATACTGGAATTATTTGTATTTATTAAGCCTGTATTCATAATGAATTAAATTTTAATTTCTCACCTAGAAGCGATAGCTTGTATATCTAGCAACTTCAAAATATTTAGTTTTTTACAAAGATTTGAAAACCTATTAAAGAGAGATAATACTATAGCGGTGTGCAGTTGAGGGATATACAAAAACTTTGCTGGAAAGATTGTACAGCAAGTACTTTTGTCTTCTCATCCGAGCGATAACCGCCATATCGATATTCCTCTCTTTATATGATTAACTGACTTTACGTTTACCTGTTTTTGCAATGTTAGAATGCTGAATATTCTCTCGAACAGATGTCAAAGCAGTAGGAGTTAATTCTCTAATAATGGGTGTGACAATTTCTGGTGCCAGTTCTAAACGATGCTTAATCTGTGCTTGCAACCAGGCTAAAGGAACACATTTATTGTTGACTTTTTGTTTGATAATTAAGTCAGGATTAGATTTTGAAGCTTTTTTTATGGCAGTGGCAATTTTTCTGGCTGTCCGTAAATCAATTTTGTCTACATCAATGCTAACAAAGTTGTTTGGTTGAGGTTCTGGTTTTGATGTAATACGGTTAGTTGATTGCTTGTGATTTTCCAAGTTGAGAGATTTCTTAATATCACTATATTCAAGGTGTGATTGTTCAGATGTTGTGTATTCGGTGTTGAGTGTAAATTTCTGCCACAGATGGACTATTCCCACAACGAAATCAACGAGTATCACAATGGCATATAAGGCTGTAATTCCAATGATGAGATGATTTAAAATCTCTTGAATTTCTTGAGTATTCATGATGACTAGCTTGAAGATTTATGTTCATAATTAAAGAAGCGATCGCTTCCATTTAACAGAAAAATCCTCAGATGAAAATTTGAATAGACTGAGGATTTTTTTAAAATTCAGAACAAGCTAATTTGCACAGTTGAATTTGATGAAGGTTTAGGAGTTGGAGTGCTTTGGATTGAGTCTAAGTTAGACTTGGTATTGACATGACGCTTACCCCGGATTTCTCACAAAGCTTGAAGAAACAGGGGTCAAAAACTGCCAAAATGTAT
>NZ_CAWUDN010000038.1:0-66455 GCF_963920915.1 Nostoc sp. PCC 9305 | reverse complement strand
CTCTAATTCCTTTTGATTTGCGTTCTCTCATATCGCTTTTAGTCTAAACTCCAGTCCTAAATACTCGGTTAACTGTAAAATATTCAATCTCTGCTGATTAAAGTCTTACATTAATCTAGTAGTCTGCCAACCCAAAAATGCTGCGTGATGGCTGGGTAAAGGGGAAGGGGTAAGGGGTAAGGGATTTGAAACCTTTCCCCCTTCCCCTTTACCCTTTACCCCGCCAAGTTCACTTGGCGAACTACTAGTCTCATCTAAAAATAGTCAGATGATGATAAAGGCAAAATTATACCAGGAATTTTCTTATGGTGCTTGAATCAGCGATCGCCGAGGAAGTCATTACAAATAATCTCAAGCAGTTTCTGTTGGTACTTTCGGTGTCATTAGGTGTGGCGACACTACCGCAGATATTTAGCTGGTTTCGCCATATACCTTACACCTTGTTACTGGTGATTGTCGGGTTAGGTTTGGCCTTTGTCGATGTCCGTTTAGTAACCCTTTCTCCCGAATTAATTTTGTTCATTTTCTTACCACCGCTGCTATTTGAAGCTGCATGGAATTTGAAATGGGCGGAACTGAAGCGAGATTTAGTGCCAATTTGCTTGTATGCGGTGTTTGGAGTGTTAATTGCGATCGCCGGGGTAGCGATCGCTCTCAATCAAGTTGTTGGTATTTCTCTAACTACAGCTTTACTTATTGCAGCCAGTCTATCTGCAACTGACCCTGTTTCTGTCACCGCTTTGTTTCGTGAACTGGGTGTAGATAGTCGTCTTGTCACCTTAATGGAAGGCGAAAGCTTGTTCAATGATGGCATGGCTGTAGTTGCCTTTGGTTTTTTGGTAGCGTTATCTTTGGGAACTGTAGAATTGGAATTCCAGCCAATTTTATTGCAGTTATTTACAGTTGTTGGCATCGGTGTAGCGGTGGGAGCTTTCATTGGATTTGGTATTTCCTATCTAACCCAGCGCTTCGATTTGCCCTTAGTGGAACAATCTTTAACTTTAGTTTCCGCTTATGGAACTTACCTGATTATTGAAGACTTGGGCGGTTCTGGAGTAATTGGAGTTGTCACCACAGGTTTGATTTTAGGCAACTTTGGCTCTCGTATCGGCATGAATCCCCGCACCCGAATTATTGTTTCCGAATTTTGGGAATTTTTGGCATTCTTTGTTAACTCGATTGTCTTCTTGCTAATTGGCGACCAAATACGCTTTGCTAGTTTAGGCGAAAACCTGCAAATCATAATGGTGACAGTCGCAGCAATGATTGTAATGCGGGCAGTTGGTATTTACATTCTCAGCAAATTGAGTACTACCATCACCAAATCGGAAATTTCTTTACCAGAACAAACTATCCTCTGGTGGGGTGGGTTACGCGGTTCCGTCTCCATTGCGCTGGCATTGAGTGTATCGACGATACTACCAGAGCGAGAAAAAATCATTGCAACAGTATTTGGAGTAGTTTTGTTTACTCTGCTTGTTCAGGGATTGACCATCAAACCTTTGCTGGAAAAACTCAATTTGCTTGGTGATGCACCCTTGCGCGAGCAATATTTAGAATTCGTTGCCCGTCATGTAGCTTTAGAACGCGTTCTAGAACATCTCCAGGCAGACCAACGCCCCGGTCTTGACCCAGAATTTCGCCGTTACCAGGAGACACTAATCAAAGGCGAACTTGTAGATTTACGGATGGAAATTGACAAATTGCAGGGTGAATATCCGAATCTTCAAAGCTTTACGACTGAACAATTTCGAGGAGAACTGTTGGCAATTGAGGCAGATACTTATGCAGAATTTGTCAAATCTGGTCGGTTAAATAAAGAATTAGCATCTATGCTTGAGGATGTTTTACAAGATAATAAATCTCAATAAAATTGAATTTTTATCGATCGTAATAAGGGCTTATTTGTTAAGTCTGCAAAAAAAAGCCGGGTTTTTTCGCTATCAAGCCTAAAAAACCCAGCTTTTTTTGGCGTTGCATATTTGCGGGATGATTTTGCTAGTTTTGTGGGATGGGCATCTTGCCCGTCCCTTGTATTTCAGGGATCTCGTGTCGCCCACCCTACAAGAATCATCCCTTGATTCAGCAACGCCCTTTTTTTTATATCCTTAATCGAACCCAGTAACTCCCGGAATCTCAAGGACAAAATCTGCCCCATATACAGATGCAGGAGTCTGGAATCCTACCTTAACTTCGTCTTGAATTACCCGTTTGCTCACTGCTACAGCCGCTAATGCCGTAAAATCGTATGCTTCTGGCCCTAAGAGCTTTGCAGTTACTTGTTGACCAGTTTTATCCTCAGCAATACCAATTACTCTAACTTGCCCCTTGGCTCGTTCTGCCGCCGTTGGCCCAGTGGGTAGAGTTTTAATTAGACTTGCTAAAGCACTTTGGAATAGAGACGAGTTAAATAACCATCCCAAATACTGGCTCGACTCCATCAAAAAGCGCACAGGATTAGGAAATACGGTATAAACCTCAATATTAGGAATACCCGTAGTCTGAAACGCAGTGATAATATCAGCACGCCAAGGATTTGTTACTGCTGTCTCAGGCCCATAACCAAAATCAACTTTACGTCTTTTCGATGCTGGGCGAGATGGGATGAGCTTACCTGCTTCTCGGACTACCCCGATATGATGTAAAGTTGGCAGTACCGTATTCGCAGTTCCCTGAGATACACCGCCCACTGTTTCATAGATTAAAATCAGTCGCGTTGCGATAGCTAACTTCTGTTTGAGGTAAGCAGCTACACAATCAGTAGGTACAACCCCAAATCCCACACCAGGGAGAAGCATTATCCCTGCACTTTTAGCCTCAGCATCTCGTGCCTGTAGCGCTTGAAATTCAGGTACTTCGCCAGCTATGTCTAAATAATGAGTTTTAGTTTGGAGGCAAGCATCGACAAGTGGCTTTGAGGTTTTGGAGAAAGGCCCGGAGCAGTTGATGACAGCAATTATATCCTCAAGAGAGCGAGCGATCGCCTGTCGGTCATCTAAGCCAAAAACCCGAAAGTCCAAACTTAATTCATTGGCTACAGCTGCTAGTGAACTTTGATTGCGTCCAGCTAAAATTAATTCCAGTCCGTTATTTTTAGCAGATTCAGCAATGAGTTTTCCAGCATAGCCAGTTGCACCATACAATAACACCCTTGATGTCATTATTATCACCAGCTAGGAGTTGTTTGCAATCTGCTGCCATAACCTGACTTCAGGTGGTTCAACTAAAAATTGTCCTGATTTTTCCCCTAAAGCTTTAATATACGGCTGCTCTAAGTGTTGAGCCAAAATTTCTTGGCTGACCCAGTTTTCATGTAACAGAAACAAAGATGGGTCATCAAAAGATTGGTGCAAATCGTAATTAATACAACCTTCTTCTGCAAGAGTGAGAGCTATTACAGGTTGAAATTCCTGCTTAAAATTGTCTTCCAAACCTGGCTTTACTTTTAGTCGAGCGGTGACAGTTACTTGCTGATTTGACATTGTGATTCCTCTTTTTTACTAAAACTAATTCAAGTATTAATGCTGTTAATAATTTCCGAAGGCTTGAAATAGTTGTAAGGTATGGGACGAGTTTGATTTCTAATGTCTATTTGCCGTTCTATTTCATGTAAATTCTGTTGGAATTGCACTACAATTTCCTGTGCCAATGGGTCGGCAAACTCCTCATCATAAAAACCTAATTTATCATAGTGGTACGATGTTAAAATCTCAGTCCACATCACCTGGTCGGCAGCTTGTTTAAAGGGAGGAAGTATCTTCATGATAGTTTCCAAGTCTACACCCTTAGTTTCTGGAATTGGGTGGTAGGCTGCATAGGGCATATTGGGTACAAAAGCCATATATTCGTACTGAGAAAAATTCAAAGCAGAGTGTAAAGGAGCGCAAGTGAATACTACCACACTGATGATTTCAATCAGTTGTTCTAGAGTCTCAATCTTGGCTGGCATTCCCTTGACTCTACCACCATCTTGAGCCACTAATTCTCTAGCCCAATTTTGCAACTCATAGTCGTCACTGATATCCTGTGAGGTTTTGTAATAGAGTTGCAAGTATTCAGCCACAAACTTTTCGACGGCATTCCAGATTAATATGCCATCGTCTCGGAAAGGAAAGTGCGGTAAAATTTCTGGGTCATCCGTTCGGCGACTTTTTATTAACCGAGGGAAGGTAAATTTTTCCACACTCCATTCTTCATAAACTTTCGCCACAAATCCAAGAGACTCCGCCAATGAACCTGCCATAAACTCATCAACTGGGCCTCCAGGTTGTAAAAACTGAGTGCGCCCCAAATCGTTATCAAATAGCATAAAACGGAAGTGGGGTTTTAACAGTAAGGCGATGGGATGATTTTCTGCTAGTTGTCGCGCAGTGACAATCGCAAATGGAGCCATAACTGCATGGGTATAGGCGAAATGACTACCCAATTCTTGATGGTTGCCATCAGCAATTTGAACGCAGGTTTTTGCCAAAAACCAATCTAAATGGGGGTCATCTGGTGTATAAATCACGCTTTTTGCACCAGAGTCATGATTAATCTGAATGGCAACAGGTACCAGAGAACCACCATTAGGACTATCATTACTTTGCCAGTAAAATAGAGCTTGTGGCTTGGGAAGGTACTTTTTAACATTCTCGTAGACACCACCTTTAATATCAGATAACAAAGGATAATCTAAGAAATACAGCTTGCCTTCCTTGAGTGCCTTTTCCAAAGTAAATTCTGTACCTGCAACCTTCTGAAAATGTGCATCTGTAACAGCAAAATTATCAGGTAATACATCAATTTTTTGGATAGCTAATGGGTTCGCTCCAGAGAGTCGTTGTTCCGCAAAGCAAGAGTCTGTTTTGTAATTTTTTATGACATCGGGTTTTGGTAGCAGTGACAAAAGTTCTTCATATTCTTCCAACTGATCTAATGGGTCTAAGAAATTTCTGGCTTTGGCAGCTAGCATATTTGGTGCAAGAGTTGCCATACTTGCCAAACGTTTAGCAGTATATTCCGCCGAGAATATTTCCTTATGAGGAACTTTATCAATTACTGGTAGAGGAGCTAGATAATCGTAATTAAATTTGTACTCTTCTCGATTTTTATCTAGCCAATTGATTCGGACATTAACATCAGGATCTTTTTGTGGTAAATATGGTTTCACGGTTATCTCCAATTCGGTTTTTTAGCGTTTGGTAGTAAACGATCGACATCAGAAATTTGCTAAATCACATCAGAATTTAGCAAACAACTTTCATTACATAGTTTTCAGATACTCAATCAAGGCTTTTTTATTCTCATCAGATAAATCAGTGCCATAAATATGTCCCTGATTTGAATTAGCAGTAACCGTCGTATCGTATTTAAAACCTATAGCTTTGGCTTCATTCCCATCAGTAATAAAGCCAACTTTTGTCGGGTCGTAGACATCATATCCTCGATAGAAAACTTGAGGACGATTCTCTGGTTTTTCTAACAAATCTTGTAGAGATGGGACTGAACCATTATGTAAATATGGCGCTCTTAACCATAATCCATCTAGGGAAACAGATACATATCCATTAGTTTTGCGTAAATTTTTGAAGTCCCAAGGGTAGCCATCACCAAAATGATTGTAAGTATCTGCTCCTTCTTGCGTCCACATATCTAACCGATGGCGGTCAGTTCCCACTTCATCCACGGGGATAACAGTACCCGTTCTTTCCCCACCAAAAGCATGACAAGATGCACAAGTATTAGCAAAAATTTGGCTTCCTTTTGCAGCCACTTGCTCATCAATCGCAAATGGATATTTAGGAGGTGGTAGTTCTTGAATAAAATCTTCTACTCGTTGTAAATCGGCTACAGGAAGTGATTTTTTGGTAGCACCGTCACCAATTGCTCCAGTTTGAACAGTTTCCGTTAGTGAAGTTTCTAATCCATCCCAATGGAGTGCAAACCCTTTGTGCATCTTTTGATTCCAAAGAGGCATCATATCAGAGTTGCCGATAGTGTTATCTTTGGGCAACTTTAAAGTATTGAATTTAACTGGATTAAAAGGATCAATTCGACCAGGGCCCCAGTTAGGACGAGAATCTGTCCAACTATAGTCTTCTTTTTGTTGCAGCAGTGCTTTCTTAGTTTGAGGAATTAGCACATAGCGATAAAGTAAATTTTCTAACCAAGAAAGGTTGTAATTATATTTGATTTCGTCAAGAATATAATCTGCTGTAAATCTGGCATCACCAGCAGTTGCACTCAAAAATCGTAAATAGCCTTGCGAATCAAACTTATTAGCAGGAGCAGCGGCCACAATTGTGGGTTTATCTTTCTCTGTTTTTCTATAGGTGGCAGTATGGCAAACAGCGCAAGTTATACCAACGCGGGGGAAGCCAATGGTTTTTTTCGTAAACCCAACTGGCATTTCTTTGCCCTCTTCCCATGTGATTCCCAAGGAAGTATAACCACCTGTCCCTGGTAATTTATCAGGAAATATTCGTGGTAATACCAGCCAAATCCAATAGGGAACACCTTGCGCTTCTTCTGTGCCAATAGAACCATATTTAAAGTGTTCTTCAGGCGATTCATAATATGTGGGAACCTCTCGAAAAAGGTTGTACCATCCCACATACCCAACTACACCAGCTAAAAGAACCACAATTAAAACAATGGTTGTGATTACCCTACTTATTTTGTCTTTGAGTATTGTCATGGCACTCTTTTGCTCCTTTGCAGAAGAATCTGTTTGTAGTGCAGGCAATATACCCACACTAGACTAGGGATAAAATTAGGAGAATTGCTTCACTGGAATTGCAGCGATTGCATTTTGCTACGCATTGCTAGTGTCAGAAGAATTAGTTCCGCTAATCCAAAAAACAGGTCTACAAAGGCAATGGATAAAAATCCTTTATCTTGCCCAAAGAAAAGTACTGCACAAATGAAAAATGTCGATCCAAAAGCTCTTGAAGGAAATATTGATATCCAGGCAGTTGCCTGATATCGGTACGGGTCAAGTGCTCCAGGAATATAAAATGCACTAATAATAAATAACAGCATTCCCGCAGCGCGAACCCAGATAATTGGTACTGGTATATGCATTTGAAGGAACGTCAGCATTAATTCTGGAAAGAAGCAAGAGGGAATGACAAAAAGCATATTAACAATAATGCCAACCCAAGTAACGCGACTAAACCATTTAGCGTAATTATTCATTTTTCTCTCCTTTTAAAGCTTTTTCATGTACTCAACTAGTGCATCTTTATCTTCTGTAGGAAGATCGGTGCCATATAAATGACCACTGTTACTATTTCCAGGTTTTGTGGTATCGAACTTAAAGTATTGCTTACCGTTTTCTACATCGACATCAGATACAAAACCAACTTTTGTTCTGTCAATGACATCGTAGCCACGATAGAATTCTTTAGGTCTATTTTCTGGTGTTTCTAATAAATCCCGTAAGGTGGGAACTGAGCCATTGTGCAGATAAGGGCCGCGTAACCAAACACCATCAAGGGGCATATTTGCATAGCCATTAGTCTTACGGAAATTCTTAAAGCGCCACGGATACCCTGTATACAGAGTATTTTGGTTAGACATCGTTTTGTAGGTATATGAGTCGAGACGATGAGGGTCTGTACCAATTTCTTGAATTGGGACAACTTTGCCTGTATATGCACCACCAAAAGCATGACAACTAGCACAATTACTTTCAAAAAGCTGTTCTCCCTTCGCTGCTATAGTTTCGTTAACTTCGTAGGGATATTTTGGTGGTGGTAGTTCCCACAACCAATCAGCAACTCTTTGAATTCGAGGTAAATCGATTGTTGTGGGTGTGACTCCAGCACCTAAAGCTGCACTCTTATTTCGTTCATCAACAGAAGTATTATTACCATCCCAATGTAACTGCAATCCCTCACGAGGTTTTTGATTCCAAACTGAGGGAAAATCAGAAGTACCAATCAGTTCATCCTCACGCAATTTATCCATTGGGAAATGGAATTGAATTGCTTTATAAGGATTAAAAGTATCTACTCTTCCTGGGCCCCAATCTGGTTGTTTTTTAACGAAATCAAGTCGAGATGCCTGATTAATTAGTGCATCTCTAGTTTGGGGAATTGCAATGAAGCGATAAAGTAATTTTTCAATGGGATTAAGACCACCACTGATTTTTTCAATTTCTGGCAACATCCGGTTAGCAGTAAAGCGCTCATCTACACCAACTGCTGATAAAAATTTAATATATCCCTGCAAATTAACTACATTAGCAGGCATTGTCGTGATGACTTGATGTTCGCTATTGGGGGTATTTCGTAGCGTTCCTGTATGACATACAGCACAATTCAACCCAACTCTATCGATAAAGACTCGGCGTTGCGAAAAACCTATAGGTAAATCTTTGTCAGGTTCTTTGATAAATCCCAGAGAAGTGTAACCTTTTCCAGGTAATTTATCTGGGAATAATTCTGGTAAAACTTTCCAAATCCAGTAAGGGATGCCATTGACCGGTTCGCTGCCGATTGAACCATATTTAAAGTGGTTTTCAATATCAGCATAATCCACTGGAGAGTTAGACAAAACAGGCCAAAGGAAAAATACTGCTACTGCTACAATACCTACAATTACAACCCAAATCCGCTGGAATATTCCCTTAATTGAGGTTGGAAGTAGGGTAGGGTTTGTTTGTTCAGTCATGGAACACTCCCCATTTTGTCGAGATTATTTGTAAGCGAAATTGTTGATGCGATCCGCATCGCTTTTTTATCTAGATAAATTAGCAAACTGAGTTTCATGAAAGACTGACATTACTTCTTCCATCATCTCTTCATAGCTATTGAAGCGATCCTGCTCGTAACAACCCAAGGGATTTTCAATTACATTCAGCAGACATTTATTGCAATAAGTACAGGGTTTATCTGCCAAGTCTTTACCTGCTTGAAAAGATTTAACTAGGTCATTATTAGCAATTAGAGTACGAGCCATTGTCACCCCATCACAATAATGATCATTTATTGCCTGGCGAATATAAGAAGCTTGCTGTAAACCACCTGTACATAATACAGGAATATTAACGTGCTTTTTAATTTCTCTGGAATCTAGTAAGTTTCTGCCTTGGTTCTCTATTAGTAACTGCTTGATTTTGGGGTCTTTTACATCATCACCACTAAATGCTTGAGGAGGCAATTGCTTTTTCACACGATTCCATAAAAAATTGAAAATTGGATGCAAAAATGCTTTGCGAAATAAAATGTAGTTACGTGTGGTTTCGACACCACTCGACAACATGGCATCATAAGTTCTAGTAATGACATCAAAATTAAAATCACCAATGGGATTGAGTGGGTGAGGAAATAAGCTACCAGTTGACACATGGACAGCATCAGCCCCAGCTTCTTCTGCCCATTGACAAACTTGAATAGAATCTTCTATGGTATTACCTGGTTTTTCCCAAAAGGTGACGGCGTTGTTATAGTCAACGGCACTAATTTTGAATTGCAAATGAAAGTCGTTGCCTACTTCTTTGCGGATTGCTCTAATTACATCTAGCAAAAACCGCGCTCGATTCTCTAATGAACCACCATATTCGTCTTGACGGTCGTTAATTCCAGAACTGAGAAATTGATTAAAAAGATATCCATTAGCACTGTGCAATTCCACTCCGTCCAAACCGGCTTCACGGGCACGTCTAGCACCATCGGCGAAGTATTGAATTGTTTCTTTAATCTCTGTTAGTGTCATCGCTTGACACAAAAAGCCGTGGAATGGCTCAGTTTGGCTAGTGGAACTTAAGGCTTTTTTTCCTAAGTTTTCTACACCACCAATATCTTGCTGTCGCCCCGAATGACTTAATTGCAAAATAAATTTACAGTCATATTCGTGGACTCTTTCTCCTACTTTTCGCCAAAAAGGAATGCGCTCATCACAGTTAATGGTGGCGTAATTGGGCATAATTCGTCCCCGGATGGCGACTGGGACAAAGGAACTAATAATCGCTCCTACACCACCACGAGCAAACTTTTCTTCCCAGTTGATTCGGGCTTGAGTACCTGAACCATCATAGTTATCCCATCTGCCAGAAATACTAGAGCGAAATATCCGATTTTTTACTGTGAGATTACGGAATCTCAATGGCTCAAATATAATATCGTTTTCCATGTGTTCTTCTGTCTTTATCTATTATTTCGGCAATAAAATTAGAAGTCAAAATTATTCGTAGCACTAACAGTCTCGCCAGAGAACTATTATTTCTAGTGTCTCTGGGAGAGCAATTTTTTATGTCTACAAATCTACAGTGGAGGTTTTCGGATGGGAGGGCTAAGTATTAAGTTTTTGTTACTTAAATTTACTTAACCAGTTTCAGCATGGATATTTATCCTTATTGGTTTTTACAGTTATATAAAGACTTTTGCAATTTGTAAACCTACGGGATTTACAGAGCAATTCTTAAAAAAAGTCAAAATTTCCGTCTTTTATTTCTCTTAAAAGGTTAAGGCAACCTTAAAAGTAGCTAAAAATAGCTGCTAACAATTTGTTACAAACCTAACCAAGTATGTAGGAAATCGATATAACCATAGCAAATTGGTTATTGAAGACCATTGTAAATTTACAAATTTTTAAATTTTTGATTTAGAAATGTATAAAAGTTTATTGATGACGTTTTACAAACTTGTGTAGTAACTTCATATATAACGAACCTCAGTAAGGTACATTAATCATCAAAATATCCCAAGACTAAATCTGGAAAATGGGAAATTAGTGATGAAGCATTAGTGTACCTCTGCAAAAGTGAGGTGCAGTGGAAAAGGTTTAGGTGTTACAACCAGAGAGTTTTATGAAAAAGACAAGTCTAATTTTTAAGGGCTGTCTGCTCCTCCTATTCGTGACTGTGTTTATAGTCTGCGGCTTTTATGGAACGCCTACAGCTCTAGCTGATGAGTATAGTGAAATACCTACGTCCATAAGTACTGAGTATTCGGATACGGGTGTATCTGAATACCCTGATAACTGTGCGGGTATCGGTTATCTCCCAGAATACACAAAGGAGAATTTGACAGATGCCGAGAAACGAGGTCGTTGCACTTGGTACTTATGGACTGGAGGTAATTCTAAGTACTATCGTGATTTAGCGAAGCGAACACATGGCGGTGTTGACTTGTTAAAGCTGATTGACTCGCGCGTGCATGACGAGCGATTGCAACGTTATGGCGCAATTAACGATCCTGGATGTGAAAAAGCAACAGCGCCAGATGAATATGGTTTGTGGCTAGATAAGTGTAAAGATCCGCTCTCAACTGGTGTTATTGGGTTACGTAAATTCCAAAACCCCAACTTCGACTCGGCAAAATGGAACCCTGTTGAATATGCCAAAACCTCACAAATTGAGCCTCCTTACGTAATTGGCCAGTCCTGCGCCATCTGTCACGTAGCGTTAGATCCCCTTAATCCACCCAAAGACAAGGAACATCCAAAATGGGAAAACCTTGTAGCAGCATTGGGTAATCAGTACATTAAGGAAAATAAATTATTTGCATCCAGCGTTGGAGAAAATAGTTTTGTTAAGCAAGTACTTGATTCTCAAAGACCTGGAACTTCTGATACTTCTCGGATTGCCACCGATCACATCAACAATCCGAATGCGATCAATTCCATTTTTAATTTAGGCGATCGCCCCAAATATCCAGAGGTAATGAACGATGGTTCAACCAAGGATGTTAATCATATTCTCAAGGATGGTGCGGACTCTACAGGAGTGGCAATTGCCTCACTACGCGTCTACGTCAACATTGGGATGTGCGGCGATTACTGGACAAGTCTCCATGAGCCTTTATTAGGCAGAACTCCCCAAAAACCTTTTGATATCGAAAAGGCGCGGAAGGAGTGTGAAGGCTGGAGACAGACAGAAGCACGTATGGCTGATGCTGAAGCATTCTTGAAAACCATCAAGCCGATGCACCTGAAAGATGCACCAGATGGCGAACAGTTCTTGACTAAAGATGAAGAAGTTCTCAAACGTGGCAAACTGGTTTTTGCTAGCACTTGTGCTAGTTGCCATTCCAGCAAAAAGCCACCAGATGCGATCGCAGCTGACACCGAACAGGCTCAAAAATGGTACGAAGAGTCTGTACTCAGTAGTAATTTTCTTGACCACAACTTCTTGTCTGATGACCAGCGTTATCCAGTTACCCTAATTGGAACCAATGTGGCGCGATCGCTAGGGACAAATGCCACTAAAGGGCATATTTGGGATCAGTTCTCGTCGAAGACTTACAAAGAACTGCCTTCACCAGGTACTTTAACGCTGTACAACCCCTTTGATGAGAAAAAACCTATCGAATTTAAGATACCTGACGGCGGTTTGGGTTATTACCGTACACCCTCGCTAGTAAGCATTTGGGCAACAGCACCACTTCTTCACAACAACACACTAGGACTTTACAACGAAGATCCTTCAGTGAAAGGACGTGTAGAAGCCTATACGGATGCAATGGAAAAGCTGCTGTGGCCTGAAAAGCGTGAGGGAATTATCAGCAGAACATCTAAAGATACCAAATTAGAGCTTCCCCCAGGAGATCCGAATCCGAGATTTAAACTTCCTGTTCCTAAAGGTACGCCTGTGAATTTGCTAGCAAGCATCAATATTAGAGAGGCGATTACATCTCTCAATCTCGGCAGCCTTTTCCAAGATTTGAAACCAGGGGGTGGAATTAAGGGTAAGTTGGCACGTGTGCTTTTAAGAGCCAACAAATCTCCTGACTTTGTAGAAGATGAGGGTCATTATTTTGGCTCAAATCTGCCAGATGAAGATAAGAAAGCCCTAATTGAGTTTGTGAAAACTTTCTAAGTACAGCTTCCGTGTAAAATCGTAGTGTTTTAAACGCAGAGAATTCGCTACGAATTAATAAAATGTTGTACTAAGACAAATTGTCTTGATATTCTGCACTCGTTTCCAGGTTAAATCTGGGAACGAGAAAAAATATTGATTAAATAGCAAGGATATATATGCCGTATTTACCAATCGTCTTCGTTCGTGGATATGCAGGTACAGAAAAAGACGTTGAGCAAACAGTCAACGATCCGTTTTATGGATTCAATAGTGGTTCAACCCATATTCGAGTAGATGAGAAGGAAAATCCCCAGAAGTTTTTTTTCGAGAGTCCATTGCTGCGGCTAATGACCGATCATGGTTATCAACCGATTGTTGACAATCAGAATGTGAGCAATCAGATTAAAAGATTGTCCGATCAACTTCATCAAACTATTTGGATCTATCGATTTTATGATATCTCTACACCTAGCTTTGGCTCCTCAAGTGTAGTTCGACAAGAGATGGAGGAGATAGCTAAGGGTTTAAGAAAACTGATCCAGAATGTCAAAAAAACGACGGGTGCTGAGAAAATTTATCTTGTTGCCCACTCGATGGGAGGTCTTGTTTGTCGCAGCTTGATTCAAAAGATTTATCCAGATGAAAACGAGCAAGCTGCGGATCACATTGACAAATTCTTTACCTATGCTACACCTCATGGCGGTATTTATTTTGAGGTCGGGGGTGGCTTAATTGAAAACCTTAGAGACAGGTTCCAATTGAATAATTCTGATGACTTTGGCCCCCAGAGGATGTATCAGTATTTAACACCTGGTATAAAGCCAACAACTGAGTTACCCGATGACTTTCAGTTAGAAACACTACAAAGCATAGATACTGCATTTTCGCCAAGCCGCGTTTTTTCTCTAATCGGCACGAATGCACATGATTATGAAGAAGCTTTTGGTCTTTCACGCAATCTTGTTGGAGTGAAAAGTGATGGTCTAGTTCAGATTGATAAAGCTTATATCCTTGGATCTCATCGTGCTTATGTTCATCGCTCTCATGGCGGACGTTATGGCATATTGAACTCCGAAGAAGGTTATCAAAACCTGCAACGATTTTTGTTTGGTGATATCCAGGTGAAACTGTCTCTGAGCAATGTTGAGTTACAAGACTTGGACAATAACTTTTATCAACTGGAAACTAGGGTGGCTTTGCGTGGTCTTCCTATTCCAATATATGAGCAAGCGATCGCTCATTATTGCCCAATTACACAAGAGTTAACCCGAACAGATAAACCTATTCCGCTATTTACAGCTTTCTTAATCCCCAAAAACTCAGTCAATGATGATAATACCTGTAGATATGCCCTGCGTTTAGCACTGCATTCCTTTACAAAACAAGAGAAGAATTGGTTACGTGACCATCATCTCGACCAAGTACCTTTGTGGTCTGACTATCTAATTACTGATGTTTCCGAATCAAATAGCAGTTATGAGGCCAAATACAGTTGGAATTCTGAAGAAAAAGAGCCAGTAACAAAGTTAAATCCGACTTCAGAATCTAGTTCGGGTATATATGTTGCGTATGTTTCTTTACCTGAACGCGGGCAAAAAGTCTTAGGAGCAAATGCAGCAGTTCGCTTGGAAATTTCCCAATGGAAATAAATAAGTGATTAGTTGTGTTTACTTAGCATTTCTTAATTGTTCTGGAGAGAGAATAATCAAGCTTAAAGAACGTTAGGTTAATAATGACTAATAACTAATGATTTCTAAAAGACATGTGTGAAAAAGAATGGATAGATACAACCTCCGTATCTATAAGGTTTCTGGATTAACACATAGTTATTTTCATCAGATGTCTATTTATTTCAAGCTGTTAATAGAGGAAAATTATGCAGACTAATCGCAAACAAACGGCTCTTATTACTGGTGCATCTGGCGGCATTGGTTATGAATTTGTGAAATTATTTGCTCAGGATGGTTACAATCTTGTGTTGGTAGCTAGAAGTCTGGAAAAGCTGAATAAAATAGCCGATGAATTTAAAAAGAAATTTGGCATTGATGTCAAAGTTATTTCCAAAGATTTATCTAACCCATTAGCCCCAGAAGAAATTTTCACGGAGCTAGAACAAGCATCAATCAATATTGATGTGTTGGTGAACAATGCCGGGTTTGCTACCTACGGATTATTTAACGAAATTGACCTGAATGCTGAAATGCAATTGCTACAGGTTAATGTTTTATGTCTGACACATTTAACCAAGTTATTTCTCAAAGGTATGGTTAAACGGGGGTCTGGAAAAATATTAAACCTGGCTTCCACTGCTGCTTTTCAACCAGGGCCACTGATGGCAGTATACTACGCTAGTAAAGCTTATGTCTTATCGTTTTCAGAAGCGATCGCAAATGAATTAGAAGGTACAGGTGTCTCTGTGACGGCGCTATGTCCAGGGCCTACCGAATCTGGTTTTCAACAAAGAGCCGCAATGGAAGACTCAAAGTTGGTAAGCGGTCAAAAAATTATGACTGCGGAAACAGTAGCCGAAATCGGCTATCGCGGTCTATTTGAAAACAAAACTGTTGTTGTTCCTGGAATTAAAAATAAGCTACTCGCTGAATCTGTAAGATTTACTCCCAGAAAGCTAGTGACTAAACTAGTCAGAAACATGCAGGAAAGCAAATAAGTTGTAAGATAGTAACCCTAAATCAAACACTCAGAAACAAGATCCCCGACTTCTTAAAGAAGTCGGGGATCTGCGGGTTGCGATTCTCACAAGTCTTTAATTACGAATTACGAATTACGAATTACGAATTACGAATTACGAATTATTTTAATCCCCCTGCGGATGCTCATCCCACAAGGTTGTTAGTTCTCGTAAACTTTGATGATTACCATTGCCCAAAATCAGATGATCTAGTACTGGAATGCCCAAAAGCTGCGCCCCTGATAATAACTGACGCGTCAATTCTATATCTTCTTGGCTGGGTTCAAGGTTCCCAGAAGGATGGTTGTGGGCAACTATTACCCGCGTTGCACCTTGACGAATAACTTCTCGAAAAATATCACGGGGAGAAGCTAGGGTTTCGGTTGCAGTGCCAATAGTAATTACTTGCGTACCCAGCAAACGATTCTTGACATCTAACAGCACCACTGCAAAACGTTCTTGTATCTGCCACATCAAATCTTGGCTAAGGGTAGCAGCAGCAGCAAGTGGGCTATCAATTAATGTGCCATCATTGGGACGTGATTGAAAGGCGCGTTTACCCAATTCAATTGCTGCTAAGATACTTGTCGCCTTCGCCGGGCCAACACCAGAAATTTGCATCAACTCAGCAGGGCTAACTTCTCGCAGAACTACCAAAGGATCGCGTTGGTGTTTGGCTAATTCGCTCAAGATATATTGTCCCAAACCCACAGCAGATAGTTTTCCTGGCCCTTGACCAGTGCCTAGAAGAATTGCGATTAACTCCGCTGTGGCTAAAATTTTTGCACCATGCGTCATTAATCGCTCGCGCGGACGCTCATTTGTAGGTAGGTCAGCAATTCTGAGGCAATAGGTCATATTAAACTAAGAAAATAGCACCACACATAGAACTATCCTTAGTTATCCCTCGTTTGCTCTCAAAATCATCTTTATTTGAGAAAATCTTTAACCTTGGTAAGTTTTTTCATATTTCTAACTATCTTGTTCTCAGAGAAACTACGGTTATCAGTAGCAAGCTGTTGTATTAATATAAAGGCGACCATCCTTGCAAAATGAGTTTGGTGCAGTTCTCAGTAAACAAAGACTTTACAGTACACACTACTTACTAAGCTAATCCTCATTCATTTTTCTAGAATTATTCGCTTTTAATAAGGGCTTCAGCCCTGCTTCTATGCAACTTACTTGAATGCTCACTAGCTTATGGTCAGCCTACATTAGTTTATCTATCGGCTTTCTGCATCAAACTTCTATTTAAAGTTAGAATTATAACAATTTTCCGGAGAAAAAGTACGTATCTAATGGTTCCAGAAAAGCTCCAAGAAATCGCTCGGCAAGTATATGAAGATAACAGCCAAGCTCAGGAAACTGTCAGAACTCTTCTTACATGGTTCGGTGCCAAGCGACGTAGATTTGTTGTAGATACAATCCGCAAAGCTCTTACCGAGGTAAATTTGGCAACTGAGCCAGACTTCACTAACGTATACATTGATGCCGAAGTACGTTTTGTTCCTGCTCAGAAGCCTAATGAAGCAGAAGCAAAAGCTATAACTGAAGATGCTATTTCAGCAACTTATCTACCAGATGCAACTGCGGAGGTTACTACAGCAGAGTTTGTTTATGGAGCCATTGAAGATCCAACTTTTCGTATTGGACAACTTGCATCAGCAAACAGTACCCCTATAGTAGTTAATCCGAACTTACCACTGTTAGAAGCAACAACATTAATGATGATGCGTGACTTCTCACAACTTCCAGTGATGCAATCAGAGCGGGAAGTAAAAGGGGTAATCAGTTGGGAATCAATTGGTAGGAGAATATCTCTTAAGCGTCCCTGCGAAAGGGTTCGTGATTGTATGGAAACAACAGTGCCTGAAGTGACAGCAGAATCCTCATTGTTTTCCGCCATCGACTTGATTGTTAAACATGGATATGTGCTTGTTCGTCAGCAGGATCAGAAGATTTCTGGGATAGTAACAACAAGTGATTTAAGTTTGCAGTTTCGTCAACTTACTGAACCTTTTCTATTAGTTGGTGAAATTGAGAACTATGTTCGACGTTTAATCGACGGTAAGTTCACTACCGAGCAGCTTGCTTCAGTTCGAGATCCAAAGGATGAGCGCGTAATAAATTCTGTAGTTGATCTAACTTTTGGGGAATACTTACGGTTGCTTGAAAAGCCCGAACATTGGAATAACCTCAACATTTCAATTGATCGGGCAACTTTCATTAAGCATTTAGACATTATACGCGAATTGCGAAATGATGTAATGCACTTTGATCCAGATCCCTTTGCTGAGGAAGATATTCAAATGCTTCGCTTGTTCATAAACTTTATGCGTATTCTTGACCCTAAAAAAGTCTAAATCAACTTATTTATGAAACATTCCCAGATTATATCTAGGAACAATGGATAAATAATTTTCTTTCACTCACTGATAAATTTGTGTTGCTTTCAGCATGTGGTAGGTAATAATCAACTGAGTCAAAGCCAGGGGGTAACTTTGCAGTGTTTCTCCAGTTGTACCAGCAATTTTACCCAGTTCTGGATTACTTTCGCGATCGCAAATACTTCGTAAATGCGGCATATCAGAACAAATAATATGCTCTAACTTATTTACTTGGTCTAAAGTTGCATGACCATCAACTTCTAAGACATCTACAGGCTTACTCATATCCCTGTCTAATCCCAAGCGGATCGCTGAGTCAGAATTACCATAGCCAGAGTTGACAATCTGGGTAAAATCTGGATGGGGAATTGTCGGACGTAATACCAGACGGACATTCAGATGTCCATTGGTTTCATCATCTTCCTCTGTGGGTGGATAAAAACTAATGACTATATCAGACCATTGCCGCTGCGGACGGATAAACTCTGCTGAATCTGGTTCGCGCTTTTCTAATTCCGCTAATACCTGTTCAGCTGTGTAGCCGCGCTTTTGGGTGTCTCGTTTAACTTTCCACTTAGAACGTAGTGTTTCTGGGGGTGCAAGGTAAACTTTAACATCGTAAGAATCACGAGCGGCACGGGTAGAATAACCGAGTAATCCTTCAATAATGACGAATTTATTAGGCTTGATATACTGTGGTGGCTCGAATGTGCCGGTTTTATGGCTGTAAACTGGCTTCAGAATTGGCTGTCCCGTGCGTAGCAGCGACAGATGTTGCTGCATAATATCTAAGTGATTGCAGTCTGGGTGAAGGGCTGTGATGCCAATTTCTGCACGTTGTTGGCGATCGTAACGGTGATAATCATCTGTACAGATGAGCGTGACATTTTCTGGGCCGAGTACCTGAGCGATTCCTCGCGTTAGTGTTGTTTTACCAGCCGCGCTATCACCGACAATACCAAGAATTATTGGACGGCTCATCATAACCTCCCACAATAAAAACAACTTTAGTAATAAAATACCCACAATAGTTTTTATTCTAGAAGGGTTTAAGCAAGTAACTCAAACAAAGACTTGGTATGCAATATCTCTACACATAAAATGTTTGTGCGATGCTTACAGTGGTAAACTACGCTTTTTGCATAATAATTACAATCATGTAGATTGTTAGAGTTATCTGTACGCATAAATACTAGACATTTTCTGTTGAATCTACTCTCAGCCGCAGATATTCAATTTTAATACAAGCATCCATAATCACATTGAGTCCTGCATCTATAGCTTTTTGTGCTGATGGTTGATGCCAGATACCCAGTTGTGTCCATACAGTTTTCGCATTGATAGAAATTGCTTCATCTATAATTTCTGGCAAGCACTCAGAACGGCGAAACACATTAATAATATCCACGGGTTCGGGTAATTTCTGGAGTACAGGATAACTGGCTTGACCGTCAATGTCTTTAATTATCGGGTTGACGGCATAGACTGTATACCCTTTTTGTCGCAAGAATTGGGCGATTTGATAACTAGTACGATAGCGTTTATCAGAGTGACCCACAACAGCGATGGTTTTTGCTTGGATCAACACCTCACGCAGGGCGTTATCATCTTCTTTAAGGTTTGGCATGATTTAAAATATCCTGATCGTAGGCGCAGCCCGTCGTAGACATCGCTTTGCTCATCATACTGAGTTGCATTTAAATATAATTTTGACTTTTAAAAAATCATTCACGAATATCAAAGACTCGTCCCCTATTCTCCATGCCCAATGCCCATGACAACTAAAACACTAGGACTCGAACAAAACCTCTACGACTATTTACTGTCAGTCTCTCTGCGAGAACCAGAAATTTTAACCCAACTGAGGCAAGAAACAGCCCAATATCCAATCGGGAGAATGCAGATTGCTCCCGAACAAGGGCAGTTTCTCGCGTTACTGGTGCAGTTGTTGGGAGCTAAGAAAACTTTGGAAATTGGGGTATTTACAGGTTATAGTTCCCTGGTGGTGGCATTGGCGTTACCAAGGGACGGTAAGGTGGTAGCCTGTGATATTAGTGAAGAATTTACAACGATCGCTAGACGTTATTGGCAACAAGCAGGAGTAGCAGATAAAATTCAACTGCATATTGCCCCAGCTTTGCAGACTTTGGATTGGCTACTGGCAACAGGAGAAGGAGAAACTTTTGATTTTGCCTTCATCGATGCAGATAAGAGCAACTATGATGCCTATTATGAGCGATCGCTGCAATTAGTGCGTCCGGGGGGACTGATTGCGATCGATAATGTTCTCTGGTCAGGCAGGGTTGCCGACCCGCAAGTGCAAGATAATAGAACTAAAAGAATTCGTGCCTTTAATCAAAAACTGCATCAAGACCAGCGAGTTAGTCTTAGTGTAGTAGCGATCGCAGATGGCTTAACTTTGGCACTGAAAAAGTAAGTTGAGCGAAAATAGCTTTTATTGTTCGAGCATTTGGAAGAATCGGGTAAAGTAATCTGGAAAAGTCTTCGCTGTACAACCAGGATCTTTAATTACAATCCCTGGAACCTTCAAGCCAGTGACAGCAAAAGCCATCGCCATTCGATGATCGTGATAGGTTTCAATTGCCGCCGGGGTAATGGGGCCGGGTTGAATTTTCAGTCTATCTGCAAATTCTTCAACCTCAACTCCTAGCCGCCGTAACTCTGTCACCACAGCTTTAATTCGGTCAGTTTCCTTATAGCGAATATGTTCCACGTTCCGAATGGTAATCGGGGAACTGGCAAAGGGTGCGATCGCTCCTAATGTTTGCACTAGATCCGATATATCATTCATATCAATGTCGATGCCTTGCAATTGCTTCGGCCCTGTCACTTCGGTGTAATCATCCCCATCCTTAATTTGGCAACCCATCTGTTCTAAAACATTCAGCCACAGAATATCACCCTGACAGGATTGTTTGGTCAAATGTTTGACACGCACCCGTCCACCCGTGACAGCAGCGGCGGCAAAAAAGTAAGAAGCATTTGACGCATCGGGTTCGACTGTGTAATGTCGAGCTTGGTAACGTTGTCCCGCTTTAATCTGAAATTGATTATCGCCGATTTGAATCACCTCCACGCCAAAGTCTGCCATCAGACGACAGGTCATTTTGATGTAAGACTGAGAAACCAACGTACCTTCAACCTCAATAATTGTGTCTTGTTGAGCGTAAGGCGCAATCATCAGCAATGCCGAAAGTTGCTGACTTGTTTGGTTTGCTTTCACCCGAAAATTTCCACCAGCGAATTGCCGACTATAGACGGTGTACGGCATAAACCCGGAGTTTCCCTCAAAGTTAATGGTTGCTCCACCCATTTGCAGCACCGTCAACAAGTCGCCCATCGGTCGTTCTCGCATCCGGGGAACGCCATCTAGGCGATATTCACCGTTCCCCAGTGCCACCAGCGCCGAAATAAACCGTGCTGCTGTACCTGCCAAACCCACAAATAAATCTGCCTGTTTAGCTGGAATTTCGCCTCCCCTTCCCGCCACTTGAATTTGTGCCAGTTGAGGATTCAAAGTAATGGGAATGCCCAATTGCTCTACGCATTTAGCAAAATACTCACTGTCTTCACTAAATAAGGCATTTTCTAAAATGGAGTCACCTTGCGCCAAAGCTGCGACAAGCAACGCCCGATTGGTCAGACTTTTAGAACCAGGAATTTCTACCGTGGCATCCACTGGCCGATTTAGAGCAGGAATTGCAATGGTATCCACTTTAAACCTCTACGTAGGCGGTTAGCTACAACTTTATAATATTCCCATATCTTGAGCAAAAGGGGCAGGGGAGTAGGGAGTGTGAGTTACAAGTAAAGTAGTGAGAAATGAGATTTTAAAACTTATAATTTATAACTCCCATATAACTCGCAACTCATAATTCAGCACGGGTTAAACCCTGGCTATCCGCTAACAGGACTTTAGAAAGATGCAATTTATCGATCAAGCAAAAATTGAAGTTGAAGCTGGTAAGGGCGGCGATGGTATTGTCGCCTTCCGGCGAGAGAAGTACGTGCCGACTGGTGGCCCCTCCGGTGGTAATGGGGGAAGAGGTGGTTCGATATTTTTCGTTGCCGATGAAAACTTACAAACTTTGTTGGACTTCAGATACAACCATCGCTTTCAGGCCGAAAAAGGGACTCGTGGTGGGCCAAATAACTGCACCGGAGCAGGAGGAAAGGATTTAATTATCGAAGTTCCCTGCGGTACAACCATTTATGATGCTGAAACTGGCGAACTCCTGGGAGATTTAACTGAGCCTAAGCAGACTTTGCTGATTGCCCAAGGTGGTAAAGGCGGACTGGGAAATCAGCATTTCTTGAGCAACCGTAACCGCGCCCCAGAATATGCTCTCCCAGGATTACCAGGGGAAATAAAGCAGCTGCGCCTAGAGTTAAAACTTTTGGCAGAAGTCGGGATTATTGGCTTACCAAATGCTGGTAAATCCACTTTAATTTCATCTTTATCGGCTGCACGTCCGAAAATCGCAGACTACCCTTTCACTACCCTGATTCCAAATTTGGGTGTAGTGCGGAAACCTACTGGCGATGGTACTGTTTTCGCCGACATTCCCGGACTCATTGAAGGAGCAGCTCATGGGGCAGGGCTGGGACATGATTTCTTGCGCCATATCGAACGCACGCGGGTGCTACTTCACTTGATTGATGCCACTAGTGATGATGTGGTTAGAGACTACAACACAATTAAGGAAGAATTACAAGCTTATGGACGGGGTTTAGCAGAACGTCCGCAAATTTTGGCGCTGAATAAAATTGATGCAGTCGATCGGGAAACCGTCGATTTGGAGGCGTTAGCCACCCAACTTAATCATCTCTCCTACGCCCCCGTTTTTGTGATTTCAGCGGTTACTCGCACCGGGTTAGACCCGATGTTACAGGAAATTTGGGGAATTCTCGACCAAATGAAGGTTCCTGAAGAAGTGGAGGTATTTAGCTAATTCGTAATTCGTAATTCGTAATTACTACTTATCAATTACGAATTATGCTGGCTTATTCTGGATCAGGGGAATCTTAATCACAAACTCAGCGCCTTGTCCTACCCTGAGCATCAGTAAAAAGATGCTGGTTCTCATTAGTAATATTTGTTGTGAAAACCAGTTCATCTATTTCCCAGAACACATCAGCTTCTGCTTGCAAAAAAAGCATAGTCTGACTTGCCAATTAATTCTTCTGGAATATGACCAAAGAAATCACAGTAGCGATGTTGCCAACGCATTCATCAACTGTGATGCGGCTTTTTTGAGTAGCACAATTGATACGAAACCTTAAAGTACTTACGGTATCGTTAAATTCGTGGATTAGACTAGAACCACAGGGTAACAATCAAAGGAAGATTATGATGAGCGATCGCGACTATACCTTAATCATTGATAAAAGCGGTAGTATGTCTACACCCGACCAAATGGGTGGTAGAAGTAGATGGGAAATCGCTCAAGAGTCTACTCTGGCTTTGGCCAGAAAGGCTGAACAGTTTGACCCCGATGGCATTACCGTTTACGTTTTTTCTGGGAGATTTAAACGCTACGATGATGTCACCTCAGCTAAAGTCGCCCAGATATTTCTCGAAAATGACCCTTCTGGCACAACAAACTTAGCAGGTGTACTCCAAGATGCCCTCAATAACTACTTTCAACGCAAAGCAGCTGGTAAAACCAAGCCAAACGGAGAGACAATTTTAGTGATCACCGATGGTGAACCAGACGATCGCAAGGCTGTGTTTGAAGTGATCATTCATGCTACTCGCCAGATGGAGCGTGATGAAGAATTAGGAATTTCGATTATTCAAGTAGGTTCAGATGCCCAAGCAACTAAATTCCTCAAAGCTTTGGATGACCAGTTACAAAGCGTCGGCGCTAAATTTGATATTTGCGATACCGTCACTTTAGACGACTTAGAAGAAATGAGTCTTGTAGATGTGCTGACGAACGCAATAACTGACTAGTATAGCAGAATTCAGAATTCAGGAGTAAAACACGCTTTATACTTGGGTAACAGACTTCCCTTGTGTACCTTACCAACTTAAACTCTGCTGTATGTTTGGCGATCGCCCATAGTTCAGTAACTGTTAATTCTTAATTGGAGAATTGAATAATGCTAGAAAATCGTGATTATACATTGATTATTGACAAAAGCGGTAGCATGGCAACCCAAGATCAAAAGGGTGGTAGAACTAGATGGGTTGCAGCCCAAGAATCAACTTTAGCTTTAGCTAGCAAGTGTGAGCAATTTGATCCAGATGGTATCACTATCTATGTATTTTCTGGCAAATTCAAGCGATACGAAAATGTCACATCCACCAAGGTATCACAAATTTTTCGAGAGAACGATCCCTCTGGTACAACTGATTTGGCAAGTGTGTTAAAACATGCAACTGATGATTACCTTCAACGCAAAGCAGCCGGTCAAACCAAGCCAAATGGTGAAACAATTTTAGTGGTTACTGATGGTGAGCCGGACGATCGCAAAGCAGTCATGAGGGTAATTATTGAAGCTTCTCGTCGCATCGAACGAGATGAAGAATTAGCTATTTCTTTTATTCAAGTTGGCACAGACCAACAAGCTACCCGCTTTCTCAAAGTCTTAGATGATGAACTCCAAAGTGCTGGTGCTAAGTTTGATATCTGTGACACCATTACTATGGAAGATATGGAAGATTTGAGTCTATCGGAAGTGCTACTCAATGCTATTAATGACTAGCTATACTATTTATTAGGAATTGCCAAAATGGATTCCATTGATAAGCTATTAGCTGAACTCGAAACTGAATACAAAGAAGTACAACCACAAAAGCTGGAATCAAAATCAGTCGCAGCCAAATCGTTTATTCCATCATCGCCAAAGTCGGCATCTTTGATAGATAACCTTTTGGCAGATGTTAAGGCTGATTTTGCCGAAGAGGATGCTGCGATTGAATTAAAAAGACAGCAAGAACTTGAACAGGAACGAATTCGACAAGAAAAAATCAAAGCCAAACAACTCGAAGCTTTAAAAGTGCAGGCGAAAGAATGGTTAACCAAAGTAGATCCACTTTCGTCTGAAGGACTTTGGTTTGAAAGGTTTGCTGAAAGTTACCCTTCAAAATTAGAGGCAGCGATTGAATATTTAAGAAGCAATGAATGAATTAAAAATTCAATATCCTGCTCATCAATGTGCTTGCTTGCTTGAATTGAAAATTAGCAATTATTTATTTAAGTTAAGTAAGTGCAAATAATTAAAATATAGTGTAGGGTGTGTTACCGCATTAGCTTAACGCACCGCAAACCTCAAATTGTAAGTTAGGCAAGCCGTAATACTACAGTTGTCTTAAAAATTAGCAATTATTATTTATTGAAACAGAATTCAGGAGTCAGGAGCCAGAATTCAGTTGGGTATTTTGTGCGACACAACGACTGCGCTCAGTGTATCGCTGGTGGATAAATCCAGGGGTTTAAGACCCTCACTAAATCTGCATATTTAGTGGTGCAACAAAACAGTTGCGGGTCTGAATCCCGCACTGATAGCGCAGCGGTAGCGAGTATTTTCGAGTCGCGTCTTCATTCTGACTCCTGTTAGCGGTAGCGGGGCGTTTAGCCCATTCTGACTTCTGAATTCTTCTTCAAAATCAATATTAATGATGATTTGTTTGAGCTAAATGTTGCACAGCCCATTCGTGCATAGCATAGAGAATTGGTTGCAAAGTTTCTCCTAAAGGCGTCAGTGAATATTCTACCTTGGGTGGAATTTGGGGATAAACTTCTCGATGAATAATGCCGTCTTCCTCCATTTCTCTAAGTTGCTGAGTTAGCATCTTTTGCGTAACTCCAGGTAAAGCTCGTTGCAACTCACCAAAGCGTTTGACACCAGTCATTAATTCTCTAATAATTAAAACTTTCCAGCGTCCGCCAATCACTTTTAGGGTAGTTTCTACTTCACAAGTCAGCCTGAGATGGTTTTCTGCTTCAGCTTTCATAGTTTTTTTGTAGGAATAACCTGACTCAGGTTTGCTCGGTAGTACCGCTAGTTATCTGATTATTATAGGACTTACGCACAGGTAACGGAAAATCGAACCACAGAGACACAGAGAACACGGAGGAATAAGAGTTTGAGAGATATTTTGCGTAAGTCCTGTATTACTTGTTTTATGTCTTTCATAATTAGTGTAGCAGCTGGAGGAATATGACAATAGAATAGATACTTGCTGTCTTTTGCAGTCAACTGGAGGCAGATGTTTGCTGATTACTGTAACAGTAATCAGCAAAGTGCGATCGCTTGTTTTAGAATTGGATAGATAGCTATCCAATCAAGTAGAGCCTTCCAGACAAGGTAATCTCTCCACGCTTCATGCTCATACAAGAAAAAATCTCAACATTTCAAGCACAAATAGAGCAGTTTCAGCAATACCTGGATTTTCCTAATGCACAACATGAAACCAGCGCCAAACTCGCTGAAATTGTCAGTACTAGAGGGATCTCGCAAGATGAGCTTAGAGAAGAGATAGCTCAACTTCAACAAAAACTTCATAGACTTGTCAAACTGCTTGAAAAAATTCGCGACAGAGCTAGCGTTGGAGAATTAACAGTACTGTACTTTGTCAAATCCAATTTCCTTTTAAAGGAAATTTTAGACGATGGATACTGGGTTTTATACTGGGGAGAAGACGCAAAAAAAGCAATTGAAGAGCTAACATCAGGTTCTGTCGCTCTATACAAAGACCTCAAAAGCTTAGTTAGTCCTGAAACTCCTAAAAAAGACATAAATTATGTTGTCGTAGAAACCCTAAAACATAGTCTAAACTCACTCCTTGAAGCAGGGTTACGAGTTAACGCGTTCTCCCAAGAGGAGGTTAACGCATTTGATTTAGGAGATATAACTCCTCAAGAATCAGAAACTGTGTTAATCTTCCTATCAACAATGAAAAAATGGGAACCAGTTTACAAGAGACTTGCAGCATCCTAAATTTCTTGGGAAAGAAGACGTAATCCTTATACATGAAGCACTCGTCAGTGAAACTGGCGAGTCATCAAACATAATTAATGAAGGCTTGCTTGACTCTGCTCTTTACGCGCCTCAAGCAACTTTTGGGGGAGAGTATTTACATCCCACAATTTATGAACAGGCATCTGCATTAACTATTCCACATAGCCTGCAATCACGCTTTTGAACAAGGTAACAAACGCACTGCTTTTGCTGCTATGGTGACTTTTTTAAATGCCAATGATTACGATATTGAAATAACAGAAGAAGAAGCTGAGAAATTAACGGTACAGATAGTTACGCATGAAATAAGCAAGGAAGAACTGCCTGCTATATTGAAAAATTACGTGACAAATCTTATTTAACCTCATTACATTGCGATCGCTCTTAGAGAATGTCTGAGAAGCTTTAGATAATGAGTCCCAATCTCTACCAGAATACGCCGCTAAACTAGTAATATACAGCAGAGCAAAGAAGCTTCAAAAATCTCAGGTTCAGAAACCCCTGGCTAACGAAAGTTTGAGCCAGGGGTAGTTGATGGTTAGATACTCAAAATATCTATAATTACGTAGCTACCAATTCAGAATCGATTTCCGACGGCGCACTATCTTGGACTAGCGATCGCGTTTCACCGTTACGCTGAAGGATACCGCCAACCATTGCCAACAAGGCATTCACCTTGCGGGTTCGCCACATATCTACGAGGTTTTGCACTTCAGTTGCAGACATCCGGCGCATCATCGCTTCGTAGAGATAAGCAGCATGTCCAGTTTCATCTTGGGCAATACTTAGCATTCCTAACTTCAAGTTACGAGCGGTTGGCTCGTTATCAGGTAATACTTTCGCCATTCGCGCAAAGTCTTTACTAGCATCTAACTCCAGAATATATGTGCTAGCCATAAACATATCCCAGTCAATTACAGCTGGTTTTAGCTGTTCTTGGGTGTAGCCTTCATAAAATGCTGCGAAAAAGGGACTACGCTGTTGTGATTTTTTTGTAGATGTAGTTTGGGGTTGACGCTTGAAATCTATAACTTGTTTATTCAGCTGTTGTAAGGCGTGGGCAAAAATTTGACCATGCTTAGTTTCATCTGATGCATGTTTTGCTAATTTTTCGGCTAGCCATGTATCACCTTCAGCAGCTGCGCGCTCGCTAAGTGCGGATAAAAATGGCACAGAGCCAGATTCGGCTAACTGAAACCCCGCAAGGATATTGGGGCGGGTTTTAGAATCACGAATTTGAGCAGCAGAGTAATAGGCAAAAACACTTGAACCAGCTAGATGCAGAAGGTTAGTCAAGAAGTTCATCAGAAATTCCCGCTGACAATTGGAAGGTTACAATTCTTATACTAATCCGCATTTTCTATCGATTGCTGCCAGAGGGTCTTACCATTTGGAATTTTGAATTGTCTGTGGAACTATATGTCAACAGTTAACAAATATATCTTTGCATTTTGCTAGTATCATTCCACAGAGGTAATGCAGGTAAGTTTGGATGGAGAAATTAACTAAACCAGTGCGATTTTGGCTTTGTGCAACTATCATAATTTTAAATTTGATGGGCTGCGATCGCTTTATCGGGAATTCTGGAGAACCAGTTGAGCGAGTCAGTGATGGTGATACTTTAGTAGTAAAAGATGCCGATGGCAAAAATCTTACCGTGCGTTTTGCTTGTGTAGATGCGCCAGAAATCGCTCATACAAACAAAGAAAAACAGAGTAAACGCACAAGCGATCGCAATCAATTTAGTTGGGGTGTGAAAGCCCAAGAACGGGTGCAACAACTGGTACAACAAGGAGGCGATCGCGTGACTTTGAATATCACCGATAGCGATCGCTATGGGCGTAAAATTGCTGAAGTCCGTTTAAAAAATGGCACTTTTGTACAACAGGTATTGTTGCAAGAAGGTCTAGCAAAAGTCTATCGTCCCTATTTAAACAAGTGTCCTAGTAAAGACTTAGTTCAACAAGCCGAAGCCAAAGCGAAGGAACAACGGCTCGGCGTTTGGAGCGATACTAAATTTATAAATCCTTGGGAATATCGCAGCCTATATAAGAAGTAAAAACTCGGCATTGCATATTTGCGCGACAACTCAGCAATTGCCAAAATTCCCCCCTGCCCCCCTGCCTCCTCTACTCCTCTCCCCAAGTTTGCAGTTGCAAATAAACTAGTACCAGCGCCACTGCTAGTAACACAGTCGCTCCTGCTGCTGCATAACCAAAATCAAATTGACCAAAAGCCTCTTGGTAAATGTAGTAAACCAGCAGATTAGTTGAATTTAGTGGCCCACCGCCAGTCATCACAAAAACTTGCTCAAAACTCCGCAATGTAAAAATTGCGGTAGTAATGACTGCAAATATTACAGTCGGGCGTAATCCGGGCAAAGTAATATACCAAAATTGTTGCCAAGCATTCGCTCCATCTAAGTCTGCTGCTTCATAACGACTGGAAGGAATTGCTTGCAACCCGGCTAAAAAAACTACCATATTGAAACCGAGTTGTTTCCAAATACTCATTAAAATAATTACTGGCATTGCCCAAAATGTATCTCCTAGCCAGGGAATTTCTGAAATCCCAAAAAAATCTAAAAGTCCGTTAACTGGCCCTGATGTTTGAAACAGCCAGCGAAATCCCAAACCGGCTGCCACAAGTGAAATAATTGAAGGTAGAAAATAGGCACTCCGCAGGATGCCCCGCAAGGGAATGGAACGGTTTAACAGTACTGCCAATCCCAAGGAGATAACTAAACTGGGAATGATGGTAGCAACAGTAAAATAAAAGGTGTTACCCAGAACTTGCCAGAAATCGGGGTCGAGTAGCAAGCGCCAATAGTTTTTTAAGCCTATCCAATAAATACCTTTTAAGCTGAAACTACCAGCAGTGAAACTGAGATAGAACAAATAGACGATTGGCCAAATGATAAAAACACCCAGCAAAATTAATGCTGGTGCGAGAAAAATCCACGCGGCTACTGTATCATTATCCAACCACGACTTAGTATATATTTTTGGCATCTATAAATTAACCCTCCTAGCTGTTATGACTCTCCGCCTTGATTCTACCCTTAGCTTAATTTCTCCCAACATTAGCGATGATTACCAACAATTCGCCCCTTTAAAACTGGGAATTATGGCTTCTGGGAATGGCAGCAATTTTGATGTAGTTGCCCAAGCTATCCAAGATGGGCGGCTAAATGCTCAAATTCAAGTTTTAATTTACAATAATCCCTCAGCGAAAGCAGCCGTCAGAGCAGCTAATAGAGGTGTAGAAACTGTATTATTAAATCACCGCAACTATCAAAACCGAGAAGAATTTGACGAAAAAATTGTGCAGACATTGCGGCACTACGATGTAGAATGGGTGATTTTGGCAGGTTGGATGCGATTATTAACGTCAGTTTTCATTGATGCCTTCCCTGAGAGAATTATTAATATCCATCCTAGTTTGTTACCTAGTTTCAAGGGAATCCATGCTGTAGAACAAGCCTTGGCATCTGGGGTAAAAATTACTGGTTGTACAGTGCATATAGCTTGCTTAGAAATGGATAGCGGCCCAATATTAATGCAAGCAGCAGTGCCAGTATTGCCGGATGATACAGCAGAAACACTCCACGCCAGGATTCAAATTCAGGAACATCGAATTTTACCATTAGCGATCGCTCTGGCAGCTGATTCGTCAAAAGTTACACCAAGTGTCACGTAAAAATACATATATCAATTAGGGGTGCACAGCTGCGCGCCCCTACTATTCATCAGAATTAGCTTCAGCAGTTTGATACGCTTGTAGGAGCCTAGCATGATCGAGAGTAAATCCTACTTGCATGGCTATCTGGGCAAATAAATCAATCTCAGATTGTTGCCAATTACGGGGTTCAGAACACTGATGTGCAATTAACAAGCCAAATAGCTGCTCATCTTTAATAATTGGTGCTACTAAATTTGCTTTCACACCAAAAGATGCGAGCAGGTTAATGTGACAATCAGCCAAACTAGACTCATAAATGTTGTTGATTGCAACAACGCGACCAGACTGGTACTTTTCTACATAGCCTTGAGTGAAACAGGGGTCATGGATTTTAGACCGCAAAACTTTGGGATAACCCGGAAGCACGGATTCAGCAATAATAATTCCGAACCAATTAGCGTAAAAGCTATAAACTAACACTCGGTCAGTACTCAGTGCTTTGCGAACCTCTTCTACAGTAGTTTTGATGACATCCTCTTCTTTGAGGGATTGGCGGATGCTGCGGATAATATCGACTAGTAACTGACTTCGCATCCTTTCAGCTTCAATTCTTTGCAGGAGTCTTGCATGGTCGAGAGCAAATCCTACTTGCATCGCTATCTGGCCAAATAAATCAATCTCAGATTGTTTCCAATCACGAGGTTTGGAGCATTGATGTGCAATTAACAAGCCAAATAGCTCTTTATCTTTAATAATGGGGGCTACTAGATTTGCTTTCACCCCAAAGGATTCGAGCAAGTTAATATGGCAATCAGCCAAACCAGCTTCATAAATATTGTTGATTGCGAGAACGCGACCAGACTGATACTCTTCTACATAGCCTTGACCGAAACATGGGTCTTGGATTTCAGCTCGCAAAACTTTTGGGTAAGTGAGAACAACTGATTCCGCAATCACTGTTCCAGACCAATTAGCATCAAAGCTATAAACCATCACTCGGTCGGTACTCAGAGCTTTGCGAACCTCTTCCACAGTGGTTTTGAGAACATCCTCTTCGTTGAGTGATTGGCGAATGATGCCGATAGTATCTGCTAACAACTGACTTTGCACACCCTCAGCCTCGATTCGTTGCAGCAGTCTTGCATGGTCGAGAGCAAACCCGACTTGCATCGCTGTCTGAGCAAATAAATCAATCTCAGATTGTTGCCAATCACGGGGTCTGGAACATTGATGGGCAATTAATAAGCCAAATAATTGTTCATCTTTGAGAATGGGGGCGACCAGATTTGCTTTGACAGCAAAGGATTCCAGGAGGCTAATGTGACAATCAGCCAAACCTGCTTCATAAATATTGTTTGTGGCTACAACGCGACCAGACTGATACTTTTCTACATAACCCTGACCGAAACAGATGTCTTGAATTTCAGACCGCAAAACTTTGGGATAACCTGGAACCACTGATTCGGCAATTATAATTCCAGACCAATTAGGGTAAAAGCTATAAACCAGTACTCGGTCAGTACTCAATGCTTTACGAACCTCTTCCACCGTCGTTTTGAGGACATCTTCTTCGTTGAGCGATTGACGAATGCTGCGGGTAATTTCGATAAATACCTGAGCTTTATCTGCTTTGGTATCTACTTGTTGTAGAAGGTTGGCGTAGTCAAGGGCAAATCCTACTTGCATGGCTATCTGAGAAAACAAATCAATCTCAGATTGTTGCCAAAAGCGAAGTCTAGAACATTGATGTGCAATCAATAAACCGAATAGCCGTTTGCCTTTGAGAATAGGTGTTACTAAACTAGATTTGACAGCAAATTGCTCCAGCAACTCAATATCAGCATCACTGAGATCGCCTTGATGGATATTATCAGTAGCATGGATGCTACCATTTTGGTATTTTTCTATATACCCTGCCTCAAATCCAGGATCGGAAACTGTAACCCCTAATATTTTCGGTAAACCAGGTGCTACTGATTCGGCGATAAAGGTTCCATTATAGTTGGAGTCGAAGCAAAAGATGGTGACGCGATCGATGCTTAAAGCTTTACGAATTTCTTCTGAGGTAGTTTTGAGAACATCTTCTTCATTGAATGATTCTCGAACCCAACGGGTAATTTTGATTAATAGTTGAGAGTAATCAGCTTCGGCTTCTTTCTCCTGTATTAAAACCGAAAGTAGGTCTGTGAATAAGGTGATGTTTCTCTCTAACATCACTAATTCATCTTGGCCAGCGATAAAGACTTGAGTAAACTCGCTGTCTGGACGTAGCCTCTTTTTAATATTATTAGAAATTGCAGCAACGTTGCTGACTCGACTCATAACTCGATTCGTCACAAAAACAGCGATCGCACCTGCTAAAATTGCTGTTACTCCCATACCAGTTAACAAGAGTGACAATTGTCTTTTTAGAGCAAGTTCACTTTCTGGTGAACTTTTTACACTCTCTTGTCTTACTTGCGGAGTTTGTGTGTTAATTAAATTAATGCCATAGTTGTAAGTAGCTGTTCCAATCGCAACTACAGGGAGGACACTGATACCTAGTGCCCAAACCATTGCTTTAGTCTTTAAACTCCATTTTTGTTGCCAGAGTCTCTGTTGGCGATTTCGTCTTGCTTGGTTTTGAGAAAAAGACTGACTCATAAATGAAACCTGGATTGCTGCAATTGAGAATCAAGTAAAGAACCTCACCACCAAATTCTACACAAACCTTATTAAACAAAGACTGGCTTTCAGGAGTATCTTGAGGCACTAATTTTCTCAGTCATGTCCCATAATGCTTTTGTTTCCTTTAAATTCAAAAAAATTGGGTCTGATTAACAGGTTTGTTAACAATCTTATGGCGATCGCTTGGTTAGAATGTCTTATTTTCTCATTAGGAGTTGTGGTTTTCTGGCAAGGCAGCCAAACAAGCTTTATTTTTTAACAAGGTTTTACAGACTTCTCACAGTTGCCCTTACCCGTGGGATCATTTTTGCTTGATTACTGACATTAGTTTTCAAGTACATGAGGGACAAATGCCGGATTAATGCATCAGTTTGTACTTCCTGCCCCTCTGCCCCTCTGCTCCCCTGCCTCCACAGCCTAATCTGCAATCAACTCTACTGCATCTCGTCCATCACAATTTTGTAAGTAAACTTTGACAATTTCTTCTTTAGCTGTAGGTAACTTTTTGCCAATAAAATCTGGGTGAATTGGTAATTCTCGATGGCCTCTGTCTACTAACACAGCTAAACGAATCACCTCTGGCCTACCGTAATCGTTGACTGCGTTCAAAGCCGCGCGAATCGTCCGTCCTTTGAAAATCACATCATCCACCAGTACAACCGTTTTCCCGGTAAGGTCAAAAGGAATTTCGCTTTTCGTTGGAGTCCGCAATCCAATTTTGTCAAGGTCATCTCGATAAAATGTAATATCCAAAGCACCGACTGAAACTGCGACACCTTCGAGCGTCTCAATCTGACGCGCCAATAATTCGGCTAATAACGCACCCCTAGTATAAATACCAAGAAGCACCAGTTGAGATAAATCACGCGTCCTTTCGACAATTTGAGAAGCAAGACGAGTCAAGGTACGACGGATTTCTTCGGATGAGAGAATTTCAACTACTTTGGCAGACATAGCGAGTCATCAGTTAGGAGTTAGGAGTGATGAGTTAAGAGTTAGGAGTTTTTATTCTTAACTCTTAACTCTTAACTCCTAACTCCTAACTTTACATTTTATTTGGGAGCATTAAGAATATTGCGATCGCTATCCCTAACCATAGCAAAAAACAATATCGAGTCAGCTGTAAAGCATTCTGAATAGAAGTTGCAGTAATGGCATAAATAGCATCTCCTAGCAGTGGTTTGTACTTAGCTACCCCCCGATACCAATTTGTACCCCCCATCTGTACACCTAAAAATGCAGCATAGGCGCACTCACTCCAGCCAGAATTGGGACTAGGATCTTTAATTGCATCCCGACGACAAATTTGCCAAATATGCATCGGCTTACCCGATAATAGCGCCAGAGTCACGACTGTTAACCGACAAGGTAGCCAAGTCAAATAATCTTCTAACCGCGCACAGAACCATCCTAAATAAGTATAGGGTGCTTCCCGATAGCCCACCATTGAATCAAGGGTACTGCTGGCTTTATATGCTAAAGCTAAGGGAGTTGGCCCCACAACTGGTATAAAGACACCAACAATTGCATAAAAAAGCGGAGCCATCACCCCATCGGTGGCATTTTCTGCAACCGTTTCTAAAACGGCTCGTGAAATTTCTGCTTGTGAGAGGTTTTGGGTATCTCGACCAACATAATTACTTAAAATCTTTCGAGCTTTCTCCAAATCTCCGACTGTTAAAGGTTGTAAAACAGCCTCCGCTGCTACTCGCAAACTTTTGCCAGCAAAACAACTAGCCAAAAGAATGCTATTTATGGCAATTCCTAAGAGTGGATGAACCCATCTGGCAATTTGAATCATCAAAAAGCCAACAAGACCGCTACCAATTATTAAGATGATGCCTAGTACAATTCCAGCTAGGCGTTGTGTTAGAGAATTTTGACATAAGTGGATAAAAAATTTGGTCAGGCGAGCAATTACCCACCCCATAAGTTGTACTGGATGAGGCCAATCCCAAGGATCGCCAATTAAGTAATCTAAAAATGCTGCAATTATTAAGATATAGATATTATTAGTCATAGTCATAAGTCTTGGGTTAAAAGTCAAGGGTCAATATTTAGACCATTGACTCTTGACTAAACCACAAAACTAGCTTCTTCTCCAAGAGAAGCTTGCCGACTCCGAGCATCGTAATAAAGGTCTGCCAGAGTAATACTGTATAAAGCTTCTTTGAGTTTTTGGTTGAGTCTCTGCCAGAGGCTAAACGTTACCCAATCTTCAGCTTGTGTAGGTGCTGGGGTGTGATGAGGTAAATGGCTAGTCTCGCCAACAGCTTCTAAGATTTGTCCTATAGATATTTGTGCAGGCTCTCTTGCTAATTGATATCCGCCGATGCTACCACGAATTGATTTAACTATTGACGCACGACGCATTTCTATTAGTAGTTTTTCGAGGTAAGGAGCTGGAATATCTTGGCGTTTTGCGATCGCTCTCACAGATACAGGCCCATATCTTGGCTGTAAACTTAAATCTAGCAACGCCTTTACACTATAGTGTCCTCTGGTAGTTAATTTCATTTTGGCAAGCTTTGTTGTTTGTCCTTTGCACTGCATCTCCCTGAAAAGAAATTCTGAGGGTCGGCTTCCGACTCTGAGACTTCTTTAGTTTGTCGTTTCTAAATAACCAATGACTAATTACCATTGACTAATGACTAAGGATCAGTTTTGCTTATCATTCTGTGACTCAGTTCTCATCCTTAAGAAATAGACAACCTCTTGAGCGTTAGTTTAGAAAACTTAAAACTCATATAGTCTAGCAGTAATTCACAAACTATATATATATAGTTATCAGCATTGCCAGCATTTTCTAAAATAGATTGTCTTGTCAATATTGGTAATGGCATAACAATTGTGCATCTGAGTGTAATATACTTGGCTAGGTTGAGATAAAAACTAAAGGATTATGTTCCTGTTAGCTCAACCTCAGCTAAAATAAAATCGATTCAAACACTTCAAACATTCATTTTCGACCTAAGTTGATGCCTAAACAGAAAAAAATTGAACCCTTACTCGGCGAAGAACTGCTCAAAAAAGTCAAAGAGCTAGAGAACGAGAGCAAAGAAGACAAAGCTAAGAAGTGCGGCTACTATACCGTTACCAAAAATGGTATAGAACGCGTCAATATGATGAAGTTCTTAAATGCCCTAATTGATGCTGAAGGCATTCAGTTAGACAGTACACCCAGTGCTAATGGGCGTGGTGGACGTAGTGCTAGCTATAGAATTAGTGTGCAATCGAATGGTAACTTACTTATAGGTTCAGCTTATACAAAACAGATGAATCTTAAACCAGGAGATGAGTTTCTGATCACTTTAGGCAAAAAGCACATTCGTCTGAGACAGGTAGATCCAGAAGATCGCGAAGGTGATGAAGCCATAGAAGCCACGGCTTAATAAATGGTCATTTGTCCTTTGTCCGTTGTCATTTGTCCTTTGTCCGTTGTCATTTGTCATTTGTCATTTGTTCTTTGTGAAAAACAATGACTATAAACAGTCATTAGTCAAGTGTCCTTTGTGAAAAATAATGACTAATGACTAATGACTGATGACTAATGACTAATGACTAATGACTAATGACTATATCTGTGGTGGGTAAGACTGGTAAATAGTGGCGAAGTGCCTTGCGCGTAACTGCTAAATTACAGGTTAATGCAATTTGCTCTTTTTCTAATAAACCCAAAATGCGATCGGGTTGGTCTCGTGCTACCACTGGTAATTGATGTAAACCTCGAAGACTCATTCGATCTAAAGCCTCAGATAAAAGTTCATCTTGCCATGCATAGAGTATTTCAGTAGTACAAATGTCTATGAGGGTTTGACTGGATAAATTATCGGGAATTTCAGTTAGAGAATTTGGGTATGTTTGCCAAATAGCAAGGGCACGGTTAATATCTTCCAAAGAAAGTATACCAACTAATTGCTCTGCTTCATCAAATACTAAAGCACTACGAACGCGATCGCGGGTCATTTCTACAGCGGCATCTAATACTCCCAGAGTTGCAGGTAACTTTTTGGGACAGGGATACATGGCATCTTCTACCAAAATTTGCTGCACAATTTCCGCTTGTTCATCTTTCAATTCCGAAAGACCAATTTGTTGTAGATTAGAGTTAGAGTTAAAAGTTGGTTTAATCCTTTCTACTAGCCAAACACTCAAACCGACAGCTGCCATCAACGGTAAAACAATTCGATAGTCACGGGTTAATTCAAACAGCATTAAAATAGCCGTTAATGGCGCTCTTACACTAGCAGCCAGAACTGCTGCCATTCCCACCATCGCGTAAGCTGGGGGAGCCGCCATTTGATCGCAAATTGTCGGGAATGCTACAGCCAACATTTTGGCGTAAGCCGATCCAAAAGAAGCACCTAAAAACATTGCTGGTGCGAACAAACCACCAATGAAACCACTACCTGCACTAATTGCAGTCATCAATAATTTCACCACCAACAACACCACCAATAAGTAGAGTGGAAACTCCACATCTTGAAGCATTGCTTCTACAGTTTCATAACCGACACCTAGAATTTGCGGGAACTGCAAAGCAACAGCGCCAATAATTGCACCGCCAATAATTGGATGAATTGGCTCAGGAATTCGTCCCAAAAAGGCAAAACCTGGAACCTTCCCAGCAAAGCAAGCTTTTGCTAAACGAATTGATTGGGTATAAGCCAGAGAAACGAGGCTGGCCCCTAAACCCAAACCTAGGTAAAGGGGTAATTCCAAAGGACTGCGAACTTGGTAAACAGGTAAATCAAAAGCAGGTTGGGCCCCCAAACCAATTTGGGCAATTAATGCTGCTACCACCGCAGCTAACAGCACCACACTGACAGCAGAAGTAGCGAAAGATGTCGCTCCCATCACCACCTCCAGAGCAAAAAATACTCCAGCTATGGGAGCATTAAATCCCGCCGCCAGTCCCGCCGCCGCGCCAGCACTTAACAGCAAGCGTTGTCGTTCTTGAGATACATTGAGAATTACAGAGAACAACATCCCAAAATTTGCGCCAATTTCGACACTCGGCCCCTCTGGCCCCAAAGAAGCACCGCTCCCTAAAGAAACAGATGCGGCTAGCATTTTGCTAACTGGTCTTAGTGGTCGCCTAATCTCTTTTCCTTGAGAGGCGGCGATGAGAGATGAAAGTCCAGGGCCAAAGTCTTGAGTGCGCCAGCGCATCAAGCCAACAATTAATCCGCCAAGGGTGGGAACGCAGGCTAAAGTCCAAGCACCCCAGGCGCCAATTTGACCCATTAAATTTTCCAGCATCAGCTGGTGAACCAATTGGATTAAATAGTGAAAGGTGACTACACCCATACCAGTACCACCGCCAATGAGCATGGCTAAAAACAGTACCACTGTTTCTGGGGATGGCTGAAAACGATTAATTAGGTGAGCTAAACGAGCGGAAGGTGTAGGAAAGGCAGGTTGTTCCGTTACCTTCCTCAGTTGAGTGGGAGGCAAGAGAGTCATTGAGAGGCGGGGTAAATGTAAGAAAAAATTTAAATTTTTATCTGTTACTTATCATTGTGAGCCATTATTTAGCAACCGGACAAGTAGACTTTATTTGCTTAACTTACAAAGCTTTAGCTAAAAATGTCATTGTGCAAAATTTGTGTGGGGAGAATGGTTAAATGAGGGACAATTATTAGTTAAGGGTCAGCAATGCCTAAGTTGAGCGTAGCTGCTGCTAGTGGGGTGCGAGTGGGCACCAACACTATTTTTTCTAGAGACAACAAAGTTTTTTGGCTGGGTGGTAGTACCCGTAAACATTAACCATGAGTCATCCTTGTTTAAATCTAGCTATACTCGTGTTGCGACTATTGAGGCATCCTTGGTAGTAATAGAATGTATGTATGATTGATGCCTGATATCAGATCGTACATTGATTGACCCCAATTCAATATAGCTATTGTTATAGAGCGAGTAAGTGGACTAGGCGGACGAGGTAAATGAATATACACACTTTTGATAATCATTATGTTACTTGCCCAATTTGCCAAAGAAATGCTACGCCTAAACCAGTTAAAACACGCATGGGCTTGTTTTGCTGTCCCTATTGCCAGGAAAGGCTAGTAGTTTGCCAAAGTGGTCATTATGTCCGCGATCCGTTTACTTGGAGACAATTGATGATGTCTTCGTCGCTACGTCGTCAAAGCCGACCTTTAGCGAGGATTCTCAGAGATTTTATCCTACTCAAGCGTCCGATGGTAGCCTTGGCTGTAGGTAGTGCGATTTTCTTTGGTGCGATCGCTTTGACCCAAGAAAAGACAAGTTACGATCGCCAAATACTTCCCACAACAGAGAAAGTTAATGAACCAGGAAACAAATCCCAGTAAATCGATTACTTTGGTATAAATCAAATTCTACTTTGATTTTTGTAATATTATAACTAAATACTCTGATAAAACCGTGTCTTATTACCCCAAATAGGACGCGGTTTTATATTATGTCCGCTTAAAGAGCGATCGCCCACCAGACATCTAATGAAATTTGGGCTATAAAAAAGAAAATTTATAGCCCAAATTTTGATCGGTAATCCCTTTTTATAATTATTAAAATCCTTGTAAAATTTTATGGCAGGAATTAGAGAATTTGAGTTTTTAACTGTTATTTATGAAATCATACGTACAGAAATTTTAATATTTTATCAATTTTATTAATCGTATCGCTCGTAGTCCAAAAAATTAAACTATTTATTCTTTACATATCCAGGACTTACGCAAAATATCTCTCAAACTCTTATTCCTCCGTGTTCTCTGTGTCTCTGTGGTTCGATTTTCCGTTACCTGTACGTAAGTCCTAATATCATAGAAAAATATGTCTTTAAATGTTGAAATATTAGAGCAAAGTTTTGAAAAAGTAAAACCTTACGCTAATGAATTTGCAGCCAGCTTCTATGATAATTTGTTTAAAGCTCACCCAGAGGTGAAACCACTGTTTACCAAGACTGATATGGTGAATCAACAGAAAAAGCTGTTAAATTCTCTGGTTTTGGTAGTAGAAAATCTCCGCAGCCCAGAAACTTTAGGGCCAGTTCTCAACGCTCTAGGAGGTAGACACGTCGGCTATGGAGCCATTCCCAAATATTATGGCCCAGTTGGGGAAACACTGCTGGTGACGCTTGAGCAATATCTCCAAGAAGATTGGACTCCTGAAGTCAAAAAAGCTTGGCGAGATGCTTATAGAGCAATTACTGCGTTGATGTTAAAAGGTGCAGGGGAAGAATCTTCATCTAAAGCTGTCCAAGCTGAGAAAAAACTTGTAACTTTAGCGAGGAAACTTATTGACGCTTTCTGGATAGCACCAACATGGTTAGTCGCCATAGCTTCGGTAGTTATCTTTACGGTAATTCTTTTAATTGTCGATGACAACTCTTTACTAGCAGAGGTTTTGGGTGCTGCTGACACTATCAGTTTGGTGGTGGCACTAGTTCTATTCATTAAAGAAGCTCCAGATCGTAGAAAACAATTTCATTATCAAGCTTGGAGTACGGTTGATGCAGCACACAATGTTAAAGTTAGTTATGCCAGAATTTTGGCACTGCAAGATTTGAATGAGGATGGTGTTTCTCTGAAAGGTTTGGATGCTCCTGGTGCGGAGTTAGTAGATATTAATCTCTCCCATGCCAATCTTAGTAAAGCCAATTTGATAGAAAGTGACTTGAGCAATGCTAATTTGAGCTATGCCAATTTAGATAATGCTAATCTCAGCCAGACTAAACTTAGTGGTGCAGATTTAAGTTATACAAAACTGGGTTTTGCTTGCTTAAGCCAGGCTAATCTTAATAGTGCCAATCTCAGAAGTGCCAATTTAATTTGTGCAGATTTGAGCTATGCAAACCTGAGTGGTGCAGATTTGAGAGATGCTAGTTTGAGTGGTGCTAACCTGGAAGGAGCTTACCTAACTGGTGCTAATCTCAAAAATGCTAAAGTGAGCGATTATGAATTGAGCAGTGCCTTTACCGAAGGTGCGATTATGCCTGATGGCTCAAAATATAAATCATCCTGATTTTTTCCTGACAAGGGGACAAGTAGGGAAGCAGGGGAGCAGGGGAGCAGGGGAGCAGTAAGTCTTTCCCCTCTGCCTCTTTTCAATGCTCCATGCCCCATACTTACAATCTATTGATATCTTTTGTGACTAATTTCCAACCTTCAGCTTGGTCAATTAGCTTCATCGACTCTAGTTCAAGATTGTTGAAATCAGATACATTAAGCAGGAAGTAGGGTTGGCCGTTGTAGTGCCAATAATATTCCAGTTCACCAACAGAAGCGGGAATAATGGTGCGATCGCTATAATAATCCAACGAGGGACGATGGTAAGGAAAAGATGTGTAAATCTTCCTCGTCGCAGGATTTGCTCGTACAATCATGGCGGCGACTGGTTTCACTGGATAGGCTTCAGATAATTCCCAAACCCAGTAGTTAGATTTCATTAACAGCAGCAGCGAAATATAACTTCCCCAAAACAAAATCTTCAGAAATTGTCCGTCACCTCGTTCTGCCAAAATAGCTGCTAATGTCATAGTTAAAGCTACGGCGGCAAAAATCAGTTGTAAATCTGTTTTTGGTGTTGTACCGGAACTGAAATAAATACTACCAGCAGAAGCAGCCACAGCAAGTATTGCCAAACCAGCAACCCAAGCACGGGGATAAGATGAGAGTAAAGGCGAATTTTCCGTTTCTGATAATTGGATACCAAAAGCTAAAGCTAAACTAGGGTAAATCGGGAATAGATACCAGGGAACTTTGGTAATCATGAAGGAAATTACCAGTAGATAAACCCCACTCCACGCCATTACTAGTTTTGCCCAGCTAAGGTTGCGATTTTCCCAAGTTAAGCGGACAGTTTGTGGTAAGAATAATAACCACGGCCATGTGTATTTGAGAAGTTCAATCACATAGTACCAAGGTGGTTCAGAATTCCCTTCTACAACTGAGCCAATTCGGCCTAGTGATGGGTTGGCAATACCAATTTGGGCGAAAGTATAACCATAGTGAATTAGTTGGGCACCATACCAACCAGCTACAGGTAGAATGCCAATTAAGATTGCGATCCAGAGATAGTAACAAGTGAGCAGTCGTGGCGTATCCCAAAATAGAAATACAATCGCGATCGCACCGAGTAATACACCTAACAGTCCTTGAGTTAAACAAATAAACCCAAAGCTAATGCCAACACCAAGACAATAGCGTAAATCTCGGCGCGATCGCAACACGCATAACATCATCACCATCAAAAAACTTACCATCGCCCCATCCAACATTGCTAACCGCCCATGACGTACCACAGGTAGCATTGTTAGGTAAATCAAGGCGCTATAAATAGCAGCCCAGCGTTGGCGAAATATCTCTCGAGCAATGCAATACAGTAAAGGTACAGATGTTGCTGTTAAAATTGCTCCCGGTAGGCGCGTTGTCAACTCATTTTCGCCTCCTAGAGAATAAGCCCAAGCTATTAGCAAATGCATCAAAGGCGGCTTGTTGTGATATGGTTCGCCTCCTAACGTTGGGTAAAGCCAACGCATTGAACCTGCTGGGGCGTGCCAAATTTCACGAGCAACCTGTGCCACAGTACCTTCATCCCAATCTCGCAGCGGCAACCCTCCCAGATTGATGCTAAACAGTAATACTGCTGCCAACAGCAATACTATTAGCCATACCCAATCAATCCATTTGCCAACCGTGCGATGCTGTTTTTCCAGATGACTCCAAATAAAGCTTCCTTCTTGCATATTCTCTGGTAATCATTTTACATGCTGGTTTGATTACATAGAGACATCTAGCGAATCTCCCATGTTGCCACCCAGTAACAACGTATGTTCTTAACAATTGCTAGTTTCCAAGATTAACTCAATTTTTTATAATTAGCGCTATTTTTTGAAAAATTTATATTGGTTATTTAAATCACATTTCAGCTAATAAATGATAAAAATAATACAAACAATTATTTATTACCTGTTAGATAGTCCGTAAATAAACTTGTATTTTCTTTTTAAGGTGACGCTTAGTTTAAATTTTATCTATTTACTTTTTCTCTAGCTAATTCCATAAATTTTGGAACTGATTGCTACATCAATTAAATGATATACTGAATAATTCAAAAATTTGTCTATCAAATTTTTGAATAGTGGTTTTATGAAAAATATAATTATTTATTTTTCATTAAAGCAAATTCAATAATTTTTAATTCAAAATAGTCTTTAATAAAACTGTCTAAATAAACTGATTTTGATTTTTTAATTTTAATTAAGCAACTCTTGAATTTAGATATCTATGATATATAATTTTTTAAGCACTTTTGATAACAATAAATAGCTAAAAATTATTGGAGACTATCAATGAATTTACCTGTAGTTGTAGATATTACTCTTGGCTTGGTTTTTATTTACTTGATTTTGAGCTTGCTAGCTTCGGAAATTCAGGAATTACTTGCCACATTATTACAATGGAGAGCAAAACATTTAAGAACTTCAATTGAATTACTTTTATCAGGTGGTAGTGAAAGTGAAAAATCAGATATTATTAATGCAATCCATCTAGTACAGAAACTTTATAACGATCCTTTGATTAATACATTGAATCACCAAGCCAAGGGTAAAGTAGAAAAGCATTTCCAAGAAATTACTAAAAAACCTGACAAACTAGTATTAGAAAAACAAAGCGGCCCTTCCTATCTTCCTTCGGAAACATTTTCAATTACTTTATTAGATACCTTAAAAATTCCTGAGCTCATTAATTATGTTAAACATCCTAGTGAAGAAGCAAAAACCAATTTGCAGATGATATTAGCCTCTTATAAAGAACTTAAAAAAGGTATTAATAGTCCAAATAGTGCAAGTTACACAAAAATTCAAGAAATTTATGGAGAAATTGACCAGAAATTTATAGATTTTGTTAATAAAGAGTTACCTGATGAAGTCCCTGATAGTTTAATTAAGAGCCTTAGTGTAATTGCTCAACGTAGCAGGATAAAGATTGGCGATCTCACAGAGGAAGTGAATCAATTTAAAAATGAAGTAGAAACATGGTTCGATCGCTCGATGGATCGAGCAAGCGGTGTTTATAAGCGAAATGCCAAAGGAGTTGCTATTTTAATTGGAATATTAGTTGCCTTTTTAACTAATACTGATACATTTCACTTGGTTAAAAGACTGTCGCAGGATTCGGTTATCCGCTCTACTATTACTCAAAGTGCAAGTCAAAGAATCGATTATATTAACGATCTAGAAGCCAGAAAGGAGATTGAAAAGCTATTAGGAAATGCTTCTATACCCATTGGATGGCAAAATATTAATCAACAGTTTGAGGTATTAGATACAACGAAATCGAATATAGTTTACATCAGAATTTCACAGGTTTTTAAATTAATTTGTGGTTGGATAGTAAGTGGTTTTGCTATTGCTATGGGTGCGCCTTTTTGGTTTGACATCCTGAATAAAGTTATCAATGTGCGGAATGCAGGGCCAAAACCTGTTGCGTATACTAAGGATCAACCGTCTCAAAAATAGTGTTTCAATTAATATTATGTCCGCATAATTAGTTATGATTCCCACAATCATTGCACCCCACCCCTTAATCCCCTCCCCGCAAGCGGGGAACTCGGGGCCCCCTCTGGGGATTAGGGGCAGGGAGACAAAGCGTAGCTTTGGCGGGGTGGGGTTCTTCGGGTTTGATAAGTAATCAAGCGGACATGATATCAATCAAAAAATAAAAATAACTTGGAGCTTTAATTCTTTATTCTGACAAACAATCTCAATTTGCCTAATAAATTCTCGAAAGTAAAATCTTCGTTCTGTTTCCGACAAATCTAACCAAAATTGTGGTATGGAAACAGCTTGAGCAACAGAACGTAAGTTAACTGGAGGAAGAATCGCCAACTTTGCTTCGAGTGCAGAAATTTCTGTGCGGAGTTTGTAAGCCCTTAACTTTGCTGTTTCATCATCTAAAATTCCAGTTTCAATTAAAGCGGGTAACTGAGCAAGTATTTCTTGCTGACGAGCGATCGCTTGTCCTAAACTATTCTTGAATGCATCCAACTGAGGAAAATTCATTCCTGCTACCGCCAGAGGTAAATCACGGCAAACGGTTTCAATGGTATGTTCCAACACCTCTTGGTAGGGAATAGCCTTACACTTGGGGCTTTGGGGACAGCTAGTAGAACGTAAATAAAGATACTCTTTATCTTGGTTGCGTTGGGTAACACGGGTAACTGTCAAATGCGACTGACACTCAGCACAGACAACCAACCCAGCCAGAGAACGCGGTGCGCTAGCAGTTCGGGATGGTAAACGGCTGTTACGGCGTAAAAGCCGATCAACTTGGGCTGCTTCTTCCTTAGAAATTATTGGAATATGGGTATTGGAGATAATTTCACCATTTTGGTAGGCTGTATTGCCGCGATAAACTGGATTAGTCAGCCAGCGTCTTCCTGTGGTGACAGAGATTTTCTTGCCGTATTTTTTCGCCAAGTAACGCACTGAACCCCGCAGGGAACCATAAAGTAAAAAGTGTTCAAAAAAATCTTTGACTACTGGTGAAGTACTGCGGTCAATGGTATATTTTCCCTTACCTCTGCGATAGCCGTAGGGAACTTTACCGGGTGGCGGTGCAACTTCAAGACGATTACGGGCATGTCCTTGGCGGATGCGACGGCTGCGTTGTTGACGTTGGATTGCGTGTAGTAAATTCAGCAAGTCAGCGCCCAGAGGGTAATTTTCGGAAGTGTAGGGCTGTTCAGTGGCGATTACTGCGATTCCCATGACTTCAAGTTGATTGAGGCGATCGCTAATTTCCTCTACAGTATCGCCCAATTCTTCCAACCGACGAATCAGGAGATAATTTGCTGGTTCAGTTTGGCAATCGGTAAATAATTGTTGTAATTGCGATCGGAAAGAAGAGTCTGGCTTGCCTAAATCTTCATAAACCCGATCCACTTCCCATCCCCAATCGGCTCGATCGGGAGAAGTTTCTAATAGCGGATCGGTGTAAGAGTAGGCAATTATTTTCAAAGGTTTAGCGCAGCCTCACAAAGAAATGGTATTAGTTATAACTACTAGCTTGACGACAAAACATCAAGTGATACTGTCCCCCTAGTGCCATAAGTTCGTCATGAGTGCCTACTTCGATAATTTGACCGTGTTCTAGTACTACTACTCGATCTGCTAGTTTTGCCAAAGCGAGGCGATGGCTGACTACAACGGCTATTCTTCCCTTCGCTAGGTTACGCAAAATATTGTAAATCTCGTGTTCTGTTTTCGGATCGAGGTTTGCTGTTGGTTCGTCAAGGATAACTAGCTCGGCTGGAGAGAGTCGCAGCAAAGCACGAGCGATCGCTAATCTTTGCCATTGTCCTCCTGATAGATCGATACCGCCTTCTAGCTGTTTGCCTAAGAGAGTTTCCAAACCTCGATCGAGATTTGAAATTACTCTTGCCAAACCAGCCTCAGCAATCGCTTCCATAATCGCGTCGTCATCCTTTATTTTAAGTAAATCCCCAAAAGCAACATTCTCCCGCACGGTAGTTGGAAAGCGAGCGTAATCTTGCATCACTACATCAATACGCGATCGCAAATCTTCTAATGGGAGCGATCGCAAATCTTGCCCATTCCAAATAATCGCACCTTGGCTAGGATCGTAGAGGCGACATAATAGCTTTGCTAATGTGGTCTTGCCAGCACCATTTTCACCTACCAGTACAATCATCTCGTTGGGGTGAATCGTCAGATTGATGTTTTTCAGGATTGGCTGATTGCTATTGGGATAGGTAAAGGATAGATTTTGAATGTCAATACCTGTTTGCGATCGGCGATCGTTCCCATTTCTTTGAAAGTTCCGATTGTTAGCAGCCGATTCTCTGACTTCTCCCCATACCTTTGTTACTGACTTTGATTGCAACTCTGCATGAGAATGGGACAACTGCGGCTCTAACTCCAAAAGCTGAAAAATCGGCGTTGTTGCCAGTGCAATATTATATAACTCTGACCCACCAGACATCAGATTATCCAAACTCCGACGCACTTCCAAAATTACCCCAGTGTAAAGTGCCAAATCTCCTAATGTATGAGTTCCACCTAGCACTCCCTGGATGACGTAGATGTATGGCAACGCCAAGCCGAACCCACTCAATAAAGACCAACCAATAACCGCTGTTGTCCCCCGACGGCGGATTTGTTCCATTGCTCGAAAAATGGTACGGTAAAGTCCGTGCCAGCGTTCTAGTAGTAAGGGTTGCAAGCTAAACAAGCGTATTTCTTTGGCGTATGTTTCCCCGGTTAAAACTGTTTTATATAAGTTCATTTCCCGAAAAACACTCGCTTGGGTTCTTTCTACTCCCCAAGCTTGCTTACGGTATTTCATCTGCACATACATCACTGGGGTAACGCAGCTAAACAAAATTAGCGGTACCCACCGAGCCAGGGACACCGAAAGCAGTATGGCTGGAATGAAGATAAAAATTCCTTCTAACATTGTCACCAGCCTGAGACAAAGCTCTGGAAGTCTTTGCACTCCCTTTTCGGTCAACTGCACCAAATTGAGCAAATCGGGTGTTTCAAACAGAGCAATATCTTCAAAAGTGGCAACCTTTTCAATTACTTGTCCTTGGACAAAGCCGAAAATACGGTCGCGCAGAGAAGTATACACAAAGGCATTGATGTTAGCGATCGCATCACTGACCAAATTTACTAGCAGCGAACCTGCAATACTGTACAGTAGCAACGGTTGCGAAAGTATCAGGGTGATGGCATTCTGCGTTGTCCCTGTACTCAATAGGCGGGTAATTTCATCAATAATCGTTTTGTTGAGCCAAATGGCGATCGCTGGGCCTGCACCACCCAGTAATGTCAATATTGTTACATAGCGTAGCTCCTTTGGAACTACCTGTATTACTGTTGCTACACTCCGGCGAAATGCTTGGAATGGAGAAATTTCAATTATTTGCATGTATTTTAAAGTAGCAAATAATAGCAAAATTCCCAGACAGACGTTGTGATCTCAATTCAACGGTTTTGGAATTTATGACTCAGGCTGTTGTTGCTGCTCGTGCTAGTAAAATTGCGCCTTCTTTGTTTCCACAAGTTACTCCTAGTACATTTTCTTGGTTTGATGCCCAAGTACATTTGCAATATGCACCGGAAGAATTTGAGTGTGCAGTGGCACTTGGGTATGAAAAGTAATTATTGATACTGTATTTAGCTATAACAAATCTAAAAATTTTTCCAAGTATATACGAGCCTGCTTTCAAATCTTAGCTAGGGCAGAACGCTTAACTGACCGATTTGGTTTTTCTGGGCAAAGTAAACGCTCATATCAGACTATTTCTTAACAAGTGTACTTACGTAAAACCTGCGTTTATTACATAGACATGTTGAAGTTAAAGTAAAAATAAATCACAGTAAATTAGCTGGTTACAATTTAGCGTTAGCCTCAATACGATATAACACAATACACCTAAAGTATTGATGTAGAGAAGCAATTTATCACATCTTCAAAGACCAATTATCCTTCAATTAACTGTATTGCAATATAACAAGTTCTGCATTGCTTGCTATTCAAATAGTGGTTTTTATGCCCATGAATATCAAAAAAACTTTGGAAATTTAGCAACCAAAGATGTGGCAGATTATCCTTTCTACAGCAAAGCAAGAAATTTATTTTTGCTCTGATATTAAACATTGAAATCGGTGCGATTAAAAATGCAACAATTACTAGCATTGATTGAACAAAAAAAACAAGAATATGCTCAATTACCCTTGTTTAGTTTTATACAAGACAAGAGTATAAATGCCAGACAAAGATTAGCTTGGGCACCATGCGCTGCCCATTTTATTATGAATTTTGGCGAATTGAATAAGTATTTTTTGCGAGTAGAACCAACAAACGATCCAATTCAGGCACTAATTAACAACCATACTTATGAAGATGACCATCATTGGCTGTGGTTTTTGGAAGATTTGAAGAATCTAGAACTTGATAAATCATTGAAATTTAGTGATGCATTGAAATTTCTTTGGAGTGAAGAAACTAAGAATGCTCGCTGGCTGAACTATCAGCTATATCGATATACTTCAAACGCTACTCCTATTCAGAAAATTGTAATTATTGAAGTTCTCGAAGCAACCGGAAACATCATGTTTTCAAATGCGGCAGAGGTTGGTAGAGAAATTAAAGCTATTACCCAAAAACCATGCCGATATTTTGCCGATTTTCATCTGAATGTTGAAACTGGTCACATCACGGGTACATCTGGAATAGAGCAATTTTTACAAGACATTCAACTATCAGAAGAAACTCGACAAGAAGCTTTTGAATTAGTTGAGAACTTATTTACAGTTTTCACACAATTTACAAATGAGCTTTTGATATATGCTAAAACCCATCAAATCGAGCCAGAATTAAAAGCTGCATGAATTCTTGAACAAGTTTTTTGTAATTGACTTTCCTACTTAATTTTAGACTTCAAGAGGAACTTTTGCTATGTCACAGAATGTACAGGATGTACAAAATATTGTAATTGTTGGTGGTGGTTCAGCCGGTTGGATGACGGCAGCTTATTTGAGTAAAGCACTAGATAAAAATATTAATATTACTCTAGTGGAATCATCTAATATCACCAAAATTGGAGTTGGAGAAGCAACTTTTAGTACTATCAAAGTATTCTTTGATTTTCTTGGGCTACAAGAATATGAATGGATGCCAAAGTGTAATGCCACATATAAAATGGCAATTAAGTTTGTCAATTGGAATGCGAAGGGGCAACACTTCTACCATCCCTTCCAGAGATATGAGGTAATTGATGGCTTTGATATCTCGGAATGGTGGCTGAAAATGAAGAAAGATCGAGAAGCATTTGATTATGCTTGCTTTCTAATTCCTTGGCTGTGTGACTATAAACTGTCGCCAAAATATTTAGATGGTAAAGTCTTCGATCGCAAAGTTCAAAATGAATTTTCTCAAGATAATATCGTCAAGAAAAATATCCTGGATAAGTTAAAGATTCAGTACCCCTATGCCTATCATTTTGATGCGAATCTACTGGCAAGATTCATGAAAGATTATGCAATGGAAAGGGGAGTAAAGCAAATTGTTGATGATGTGGTAGATATTAAGTTAACTGAGGATGGGAGCATAGATAGTCTCACAACCCAAGAGCATGGGATTCTCAGTGGCGACCTTTTCATTGACTGTACTGGTTTCCGTGGTCTTTTGATCAACAAAGCCCTTGGTGAGCCATTCATTTCTTATTCAGATTCACTATTGTGCGATCGCGCGATCGCCATGCAAATACCAACTGATATCAAAAAAGATGGTATCAACCCTTACACTACCTCAACGGCGCTTTCGTCTGGTTGGGTCTGGAATATACCTTTGTATGGCAGAAATGGTACTGGGTATGTTTATTCGAGTGCATTCACTTCTGCTGAGGACGCAGAACAGGAATTTCGCCAGCATTTGGGAGCCGTTGCCGATCATCGTCAAGCCTCTCATATCAAGATGCGGATTGGACGGAACAGAAACTCATGGGTGAAAAACTGTGTAGCAATTGGCCTTTCCAGTGGATTTGTGGAACCACTAGAATCTACTGGCATCTTCTTCATTCAACATGGAATTGAAGAGTTAGTTAGCCACTTTCCCAGCAAATCTTTCAACCAAGAGCTAATTCATAGCTATAACAAAGTTGTCGCTGACTGCATAGATGGTGTGCGAGAATTTTTGACACTTCATTACTATGCTAGCGATCGCACCGACACGGAATTCTGGAAAGCAACTAAGAACAATATCAAAGTTCCAGAAGAACTACAGGAAAAATTACGATTATGGAAAAATAGACTGCCAAGCAATAAGACTATCAACCCGAAATACCACGGCTTCGAGTCTTACTCTTATTCGGTAATGTTGCTGGGGCTAAATTACATGCCTGAAAGCAGTCTTCCCATTTTAGAACATATCGGAAATGACAACGCCGAGGCTGCATTTTTGGAAATTAGGGAAAGAGCCAATTACCTAACTTCAACTTTACCGTCTCAGTATGAATACTTAACTTATGTGATGAAGTCACAAGAACAGTCAGAGTATCTGAGTGTGGTTAGCGATCGCTCATATCAGATTCCCACACTAGTTTCATAATTTAGGAGAACCCAAGATGACGGTGAAACAAGTATGTGTGATTGGGGCTGGAGTCAGCGGATTAGTCTCAGCAAAGACGTTTCTTGAGGAAGGTTACGAAGTGACATTGTTCGAGAAACGGCAGGGACTTGGTGGTGTATGGGAAAGGTCGAGGGCTTACCCAGGACTGTCAATTCAAAATCCCAGAGACACCTATGCTTTTTCAGACTTTCCGATGCCTGCCTCTTATCCAGAATGGCCTTCAGGAGAGCAAATATGCGCTTACCTTGAATCCTATGCCCAACACTTTGGTGTCACAGAAAAAATTCAGTTCGGTGCGAATGTCACCAAAGTGGAGCGCAAATCAGGAAATACTCCTGGATGGGTAGTTAGTGTTAGCTTTCAAGAAAATGGTCAGGAGATCGGAAAACAAAATTACGAGTTTGATTTTGTGATTGTGTGCAATGGTACTTATGATATTCCCTACATTCCTAACTTGCCGGGGATGGAAGAGTTCATTGCCGCCGGAGGGCAGGTAATACATACTAACAACTTTAATGACGGCTCTGTAATTGAGGGCAAGCGAGTGGTTGTTGTCGGTTTTGGCAAGTCAGCCACCGATTTAGCGAATCTCGCAGCTAGCAAAGCTAAGGAATGTACCCTTGTGTTCCGTCAAGCGCTGTGGAAAGTTCCTAACTTCTTTCTCGGTCTGCTGAACATCAAGTATGTCTTCTTGACTCGGTTTGCAGAAACTTGGATGCCCTATCATAAACTTCAAGGATGGGAAAAGTGGCTGCATAGTTTTGGCAAGCCACTAGTGTGGGCATTCTGGCGGCTAAATGAGATTATGCTGCGCTTACAGTTTCCCCTTGATGCTTGTGGGATGGTGCCCAAACAACCGATGAACAAATTGATTGGTTGTAGTATTGGCTTAGTGCCTAAAGGCTTTTTTGAGCATGTACGCACGGGTAAAATTCGTGCTGTGAAGACAAAAATCAACAAATTTTTTGCTAGTGGCGTCGAATTGGATAACGGCGAACGAATACAGACAGATGTTGTTGTCTTTGGCACAGGTTTTCTTCAGGATATCCCCTTTTTAGAAGAGAAGTACCGCAGACACGTATTTGATGAAGAAGGCACTATCCATCTTTACCGCCATCTGATTCACCCTCATGTTCCCCAAATGGGTTTTGTTGGTTATAACTATACTTTCTGTGCCCAGTTATCAGCAGAAATTGGTGCTAGGTGGTTATCAGAGTATGCTAAAGGAAATTTACCTTTACCATCCCCGCAACAGATGCTAGAGGATGTAACAACAGAGTTGGAATGGAGGAAAAAAGATAGACCTTATGCTTTCGTCAGTGGAGCATGTGTAACTCCTTTTACATTCCATTACATTGATGAATTGCTTCAGGACATGGGTCTGAGTAGCCGCCGTCAAGGAGGGAACTTGGTTGGGGAGTTTTTGATGCCAATAGATCCATCTGCTTACAAGCATCTGGGTGAGGAATTGCAAGCAAAACAAAAACAACATCCATCTCTCAATGATTTGGCGATCGCCTCCGGCGGGGCTATGCCCATCGCGGCAAATGTAGAGGTAACAAGCGTTCGTTGATATCTCCCGAATATGGTTCGGTGAAGTTCTCACCCGAACCCTATGCTAAATTGACGTGAGTCTCTGTTGGAGACTCACGTCAATTTTCCAATATCGTTAGCTTGCCTTAGGAACTTCCAAATAAAAAATATCCAATAACTCTTGTGGGGTGGGCGTCTCGCCCGCCCAGTCCATAGAGCGGGCAAGATGCCCACCCCACAATATTGGATAATTTATTTCTTGGAGTTCCCTTATTGTTGCAGTGGAATCTCAATCACAAACTCAGTCCCCTCTCCCAGAGTTGATTCACAGCTTAACTGACCCTTGTGTTTGTCCACTACCACTTGATAGCTAATTGATAACCCCAACCCCGTACCACTTCCTACTGCCTTAGTGGTAAAAAATGGATCAAATATTTTCTGCTGCACCTGTGCAGTCATCCCATAACCGTTATCAGCAATCCGAATCTTCAACGTGTTTACTTCTCCTAATTCAGTACGAATACGAATCTGAGGATTTTTCCTTGGAGCATCTTCTCCATTGTTGTAGTCCTCTAAAGCATCGATCGCATTACTTAAAATATTCATAAACACTTGGTTGAGTTGACCAGCATAGCAAAGAACATCTGGCAGTTGTGCGTATTCTTTAAAGACTTCAATCTCCGCGCGATCGCTCTTTTCCTTGAGTCGGTGCTGCAAAATCATGAGAGTACTATCGATGCCTTCATGAATATCTACAGGCTTCATTTCCGATTCATCTAGACGAGAGAAGTTACGTAAGCTCAGAATAATATTTCGGATACGGGAACTTCCCACCTTCATCGAGTCGAGAACCCTTGGGAGGTCTTCTGTGAGGAATTCTACATCCATTTCCTCAATTTTTTCCTCCACTATTGCTGAGGGATGCGGATATTGTTGCTGATAGATATTAATCAAATCTAGCAATTGTTGAACATAGTCACTTGCGTGAGTAATATTACCATGAATAAAATTGATAGGGTTATTAATTTCATGGGCAATTCCCGCTACCATTTGCCCTAATGAAGACATTTTTTCGCTTTGGATTAATTTACTTTGGGTACTTTGTAATTCTTCTAGGGCTTCTTGCAAATGCTGATTTTTTTCATTAAGTTCTGCTGTTCTTACTACCACCCTTTCCTCTAATATATGACTGTACTTCTCCAATTGCTCATTCGCTTCAGCCAAATTATTGTAGAGAATAGCATTTTCTAAAGAGATTGCAGCTTGGATAGTTAAGAGCTTGAGAACTTCTAGGCGATCGCGTGTAAATGCTCCTGTAGTTAAATTATTTTCTAGATAAATCAGTCCCAGCAATTTACCCTGGTTAAGCATCGGAATACATAATATGCTCTTTGGCTCCTCACGGTTAATATAACGATCTACTGCAAAAGACGCTTTCGCTTTAATGTCATCAATTACTAATATTTCTTGGGTTCGTTTGACATAATTAATCAAAGAGATAGGAACACAATCGCTAGATTCTAAAGGAATAGATAAAAACTCTGTGTGAGTATCTCTAAAAGTAGAACCAGGACTAATTGCGGCAACAGTTAAGTCTAAGTTATTAGCTTCACTCAATATCAGCACACATTTAGAAGCTCCTGCATTCTCCATGACAACTTCCATTAAAGTAGAAAGGAGTGCCTCCAGTTCAATCTCTCCAGACACTGCTTGAGAAGCTTTAATTACAGTTCCCAAATCTAACATATCTGAAATACTAGTGTTGGAGCCAATCACAGTTTCATTCGTAATCAGAGTAGATTTATTGCTAAGTGTAGATAGGTGTAGACTGAGTTCAGGTAGATTTTTTTCACTGCAAGAATAGCTAGTTTCTTCTTGCTGAATCATCGGGAGAAGTAATTCAGAATAGCGTTTTTGCAAGTCATAAACTTTAGCTAATGCTCCCCAGCGAACATAGCAATAGTAGGCATCAGTGAGATAGAATTGGGCAATTCTTTGTTTACCCCATTTGAGGTAAAATATAGCGGCTAATTCGCAAGCAAGGGCTTCTTCGTTAATGTAATCATTTTCTTTGGCAAGAGAAATAGCTTTCTCATAATTATCTATCGCCTCAAGATATTCACCAAGAACTCGATGCCGTTCTGCCTCTACTAAATAAAATTTATGCAAGTGGTTCATGGGAGCCTGATCTCCCCAATTTTGCATTTTTTTCTGATTTTCTGTCACTCTATGCAGGATTTCTTTTTGTTCAAATTCATCGAAATCAGCATATACTGCTAGATGCGTCAATGAATCATAGAAATAAAATTGAGCAGTAACAAACATGCCTACACCAGCATATAAGTACTTTTCTGCCATGACAGTATTTTTAAGAGCTTGAGAGTAATCTGCCAGCAGATAACATACCTGAAGTTTGCAGAAATATAGGAAAAACAGTGCGACTCCATCTTTAGCTTTCAGATGAAGTGGTAGCATTTTCTCTTCATCATAAGCTGTACCAATTAAACTCTGCGGATTTTGAACATCTCCTAGCAGATTCAAGATTGTTTGCCGAAATATTTCATTCCAATAAAATACTCTTTCTTGCTTTATTTGCTTAATGGTCTTGCTATATACTTCTATATCTTGTTCAAGTTTTATTAGTTCTTGTCCTGTAAAGTATGCATGTTGAGAGTAACCATAAAGAGCATAAGCGGCAAATTCCATATCTCCGACTTCGAGATTAGTCGTATAAGACTCAAGTAAGGGTTTCAATGTTTGCTTTAGATGCTCTTTCCAATGCCTGACAAGGTGATTAAATGTTTCCATAACCTTGCCAGTTACTTCTTTTGTCTGGAAATTAGGCAACAAACTATCAGCTAGTTTCCCAAATTTATATCCAGAATCAATATCTCCTATTACCCCACACAACATTACTCCATACATCACATACGCAAAAGCAGACAAAGGAGAATTACCAAATTTGATCGATAAATTGATCTGTTTCAGAATAATAAACAGTAATAATTCCGGCGCAACTGTATAAGCAAGACCAATTGAACTAGATAGAATACGCATGATTATTAGTGGTTGCGCTTCTGTAATTTCCGGCAGTTCAATTAAGTCTTGAATAGACCTATTAGCCAACTTTGCAGATGTTGCCTCTATTGCTAACTGAATATCTGATTGGCTAGGATTTGTAGGGAACTCTACTCCCAAAGTTTTCAAAAAGCTTTTTGCAATATGGACAGCTTCTAGTTCTTTTCCTTGTGCGCCATAAGACTGTATTTTAACTTCATAAGCTTTCACTTGATCTAGTGAAGTTTTCGCTTTTAGCAACACAACCTGGACAAATTTTTCTGTATATTCAAAGTCACCACTGAGATATGCCGCTTCTGTTGCCGTATTATACAAAGCTAAGGTGAGATCGTATTTAGTATCCCAACTATCATCTGCTAGTAGCTCAATTCCAATAGTTAAATACTTCAGTGCCGATGAATAAGCTGTTGATACCAAAGCTTTACGTCCAGCCATCAGACTCATTTCAGCTAACTCATTACGTTTAGCTTGATGGGTAATAAATTCGGCTGCAATATTGAAATGATTGACCAGCTCAAAAATATTTTCTTCCCGTTCGGCAACTGGAGTGTTGTTCAAGAGAAGCAGCCCAATTTTTAAGTGTATTTGCTTGATTTGGTCTTTGGCAATTAGAGAATAGGCTGCTTGCTGAACTCTGTCATGTACGAATTTATATTTTGGTATTTGGGCATTATTAAGTGATAAATGTTCCGATTCTCTAGTGGAAAAGCTTAATAGTTGTCTATCATTTTCTGGTGTAAAATTACAACCATCTTTCTGAGGTATAATCAGTCCTTCAAGTAATGCTTGCCATAAGTCAGATGCAGTATCTATTAAAGATTTTTCATTAACAAGTGACAATGTTTTTAAGTCAAACTCATTACCAATACATGCAGCTATTTTTAAGACGTTTTGTACATTTTGGGGCAATTTTCCTATTTGGATGCCCATAAACTCTACGACATCATCTGTAAGAGATAAGGTTTTAATTTTGGTAATGTCGTACTTCCAATGACCTGCATCAAAATCTAATTCAATCAGTCCATCATCATATAATAGTTTGATAAATTGAGATGCAAAAAATGGGTTTCCTTTCGTTTTGAAAAACACCATTTGAGTCAGAGGTACAGCAACGGTTTCTGGACAACGTAGTGTATCAGCAATCATTTGATTTAAATCAATCTGACTTAAAGGTGAGAGTTTAATTGTATTAATTACTGCTCCTGCTTTGGCAATTTCTTGTAGTGTCAAATGTAGTGGATGTAGGTTTGAAACTTCATTGTCCCTATAGGCACTAATTAGCAGCAAACTACCTTTACTTTCATATATATTCTCTTTATCTTTAGCAAGGGAAGAAGAATTTCCATCCATTAATAATTGAATAAACTTCAAGGAAGCCGTATCTGCCCATTGCAAATCATCTAGAAAAATAACCAGAGGATGATCTTTAGTAGTGAAGACCTGGATAAATCTCTGGAACAATAAATTGAAGCGATTTTGAGCAGCGCTACCAGCAAGTTCAGCAGATGGGGGTTGTTTGCCAATAATAATTTCAAGTTCAGGAATTACATTAATTATTACCTGAGATTGCGTACTCAATGCCGATAAAATTTTGGTTTTCCACTGTTGAATTTGGGCGTCTGTTTCGGAAAGGATTTGACTAATTAAATCTCGCAAAGCTTGCACCAATCCTGACAACGGGATGTCACGTTGGAATTGGTCAAATTTTCCTTTGATAAAGTAACTACGCTGTCTGGCAATGGGTTTGTGGACTTCATTAACCACAGCAGTTTTACCAATCCCTGAGTAACCAGAGACTAAAATCATTTCCGTGCTTCCCTTTGTCACCCGGTCAAAAGTAGTGAGGAGAATTTCAATCTCTCTTTGACGACCATAAAGTTTTTCAGGAATGGCAAAATGATTTGAGATATCCCGAATTCCTAATTCAAAGGCTGTAATATTTCCTTTCTCTTGCCATTGGTTTTGACATCTCTCCAAGTCATACCTGAGTCCATGAGCGCTCTGATATCGGTCTTCGGCATTTTTTGCCATCAACTTGCTGATAATATCAGATAAAATTGTGGGAATATTGGAGTTAATATGACTAGCTTTTGGCGGTTCTTTGGCAATGTGAGAGTAGACTAACTCCATCGGTTCAGTAGTACTAAATGGTAACTGCCCTGTCAGGAGTTCAAAGAAGGTGATACCCAAGGAATAAAAGTCGGTACGGTAGTCTATCCCTCGATTCATACGTCCTGTTTGTTCAGGGGAAATATAAGCTAGAGTACCTTCTAGGACGTTGGGATTTGTGAGAAATTGAATTTCTTTTGGTAATAGAGTAGCAATACTAAAATCGATGATTCTAGTTTTACCTGTTAGCGGATGAATTAAAATGTTAGCGGGTTTGATATCTTTGTGAATGATGCGATAGTGATGTAGTTGTTCTAAAGTTGCACTAATTTCAATGGCAATACCGAAAAACTCACTCAATGAAACAGAATTATTTCCTTTTTTCTGCTCTTCTTGCTGCCAGAGATTAAGGGCAATACCACCAAAATCTTCCATTACTATCACATATCTATTGTGATATTTTTCTAGGTTGATTGGTTTGACTATGCCTGGAATTTCAAGGTTTTGGGTAATAGTGTATTGATTGTGAAACTGATTAATTTCAGCGAAGTTAGGATCTTCGTTACGCATCAATTTTAAAATAACTGATTGCCGATCTTTTTCTCTGATAGCTCGATAAACTAAGGTTTTTTTACCTGAATATAGTTGCTTAATAATGCGATAGCCAAGTATAGGAAATACTTTATCTGATTCTACTAACATTGCATTTAGTTATGATAATTTTCTTTCTATGGTTTAGTATACCCAGAGCATAGTAGCTACTATCAGTGAATAATGGGATTTTGTAAGGTGTTAAAAAGTAGGGTTATTAATAACCAATTGGTAGCATATTGTAAGTAACTGAGGTATAAGAATATCAGTGTATTAACGGGTAATGAGCGGCTATTTATGTTTAGTTTCTTCAAAAAGCGAAAATTTAAAAATGCTGCGATCGCACATAAATATTAGACATTTTAACCGCAGACAGATGTTCATTTTGCTGTATCTAGAGGTAGAGAATATACTCATAATTGTTCATAATTTTGACAGCAAGATACATTGTACAAAATATACTGAGTATAAAAAATTATATTTTACGTAATCTATCACCAAATTACAAAAGCGATGTCTGCGACAAGACTAAGCGTCTACGCACTCATAACTTTATTCAATTTTTAAGACTTCACTACTACCCATTGCGTCACAGCCGCCATTCCTCGCCAACCTAAAAATTTACCAATAGGTTCCGCTCGCTGAATGGCAATACGAGTTAAATCGCCACCGACTCGTTCATGCCATTGAAATAAAGTTTGCTCACCCTCTACTGTGACAACATTGGCCACTAAACGTCCACCCGGCCGCAGTGCTTCCCAGCAAACATCAAAAAGTCCCGTTGCTGTCACCCCACCACCAATAAAAATGGCATCTGGTGCTGGCAAATCTTTCAGGGTATGGGGCGCTTTCCCTTCAATGATTTGCAGATTTGGAGTACCGAGAGTGGCGGCATTATCGGCAATATACAGTAGTCTAGACGAGTTTTGTTCGATCGCGATCGCTCGACATCGCGCATTACTCCGCATCCATTCAATGGAAATTGAGCCGCAACCCGCGCCTACATCCCACAATAATTCTCCCGGTGTGGGAGCCAAAGCTGCTAGGGTAATTGCCCTAACTTCACGCTTCGTTAATTGTCCATCATGGTGGTAGGCTTTATCTGGTAATCCTGGCAATCTTGGTAATGCGATAACCCCAGCATCAGCAATACAATCAACTGCGATCGCATTCAACACTGCAACTTCCGTTTCACTCCAAGATGCAGCCGTACCTTCTACAATTCTTTCATGAGTACCGCCCATACGCTCCAATACGGTAATTTTACTGCCACCATAGCCGCGATTTGTCAAAATTTGAGCAACAATGGCGGGTGTGTCTTTGCCTTCACTCAAAATCAACAGCCGCGCTTTTGGGTAAATGTAAGACTGGAGTAAGGAGGATGGACGACCATTCAAACTCAAGGTTTCCACCTCAGTTAAAGACCATCCCACCCTGGCACAGGCGAGGCTGAAGGCTGAAGGTGCGGGGATAATCGTCATTTCAGAGACGGGAATTCGCCGCATCAAGGTGACACCAATGCCATAACACATCGGATCGCCGCTTGCGAGTACGCAGATTGACTGGCCCCGACGCTGGATGATTTCGTCTACAGAAGTGCTAATGGGAGATGACCAGACTAGTTTCTCACGTCGATCGTCTGTAGGAAGCATTGCTAAATGACGATCGCCTCCCACAATTACTTTAGCTCGATCGACTAGAGAACGAGCGATCGCGCTTAACCCCTGTAATCCATCTTCCCCAATGCCAACAATAGAAAGCCATTTCTGTATCATGCTAATTCATGATTAATTACTTCATAAGCTAAACCACATCTAGTTTGCATATCTAAAATTTATATAACTCTTGTGGGGTGGGCATCTTGCCCGCCGTAATTATGCAATTTAAATGTGGAACAGCTTAACGTTGTTGGCAGACTTTTAACTGATAATTCCGAGATTGTTGTAGATTTCGATCAAATTGCCATCAGGATCGCGCAAATGAGCTGTGCGGATTCCCCAGCTTGGACGATCTTGTGGTTGAGTCACAACGAGCGCATGTTGAGCCTTTACTTGCTCATAGACCTCATCCACGTTATCGACTGCCAAAATCAAGACTATTTTATCTCGATTGACAACGTATGAAGGCTGTTCAATTCTGGGGACTACTTCAGCCATTAATTCTTGTTTGAGCAAACCCAGCTTGAGATATCCGGTATTAAACTCAGCATATCCGCTATCTTCATCGCCCCAATCGACATCAAATTTCAGCAGATCCCGGTAGAACAGAAAAGAATCTTTGTAATTGGAGACAAGCAGTCTCAGGTGTGTTAGCTGAAGCTTCATATCTGTTGGGTTAGTCTACTAACTGTGAATTCTAGGTTCTGGATGCAAAGTCGCTAGCAACTCGCTTTCGACAATTGCTAATTCATCAAGCCGCTGCATGACAATTTCTTTGTCGAAATAAGTAGCAGCTAAAACCCAATATATACCGTAGTGACGCGCTTCGGATGCCATTAGCCCACGATAAAATTTTGCTAACTCTGGCTCTGGACAGTGAGCAGCTAATAGTCCCAGGCGTTCGTGAGAACGAGCTTCAATTAAACCAGTGACTAGTAAGGAATCCAGAAATCGCTCAGGTTCTTTGGGGCGTACTTGAGCTTTTAAACCCGCGCCATAGGGAGGCGGTGGTAGGGGAGCTAGGGGAATATTCCGGCGTTCTAACCATTGGTTAACTAGTTCAAAATGTTCTAGTTCTTCGCGGGCGATCGCAGTTAACTCCCGTACCATTTTAGTATTGGAAGGGTAGCGAAACATCATGTTCAAGGCTACGCCTGCTGCTTTGCGTTCGCAGTGGGAGTGGTCGAGTAAGATGATATCTAAATTAGCGATCGCTTGTTCAACCCAAGCAGAACTTGTGGGCTGTTTTAGGACGTTGATAGTCGGTAACTGAGTAAGCACAGAGTCAAAAAACTCCAGAATTTAAATTTGGCTGAGTATCCTAGCAAATTGATTTTAACGGAATATTCTTTGGACAAAGCTCAATAATTGTTTGGGGGTGAAGGGTTTCGCTAAAAAGCCTTGGATACCAATACCCGTATTTTGGACTAATGCCTCAGAGCTAGCTAATCCACTCATGGCAATAATTTGCACTTGTGGGTTGATGATTTGCAAGGTGCTGATGACAGTTTCCCCACCCATTAACGGCATCATCATATCTATCAGCACTAGCCTAATTTCATCTTTATGCTCGGTGTACAGGGCAATGGCCTCAACCCCATTTTGGGCAGTTAATACCTTGTAGTTATGGATTTCCAGTGTGGTTTTGGCGATCTGAGTTATGGCTACTTCATCATCAACAACTAAAATCAATTCTCCCTCACCTCTTGGCAGTTCTATCTCATCTATTATTTGAGAAATGCTGCCCTCCTTGCTTGGCAGATATACTTGGAATTTAGTCCCAATTCCTACCTGACTGGCTACTTCCACAAAACCGCCGTGGCTTTTGACGATGCCCATCAAGATAGATAAACCCAGTCCCGTACCCTTACCCACTTCTTTGGTGGTGAAAAAGGGATCAAAAATCCGATCGATAATTTCTGAGTCAATGCCAACTCCAGTATCAGTAACTGTAGTCTTCACGTAGGAATTAACTGTTGCGCCTATGTGCATCCTGGCATGGTTTTCATCGATGAATATCTTGGTGGCAGAAATACAGAGTTTACCACCATTGGGCATGGCATCACGAGCATTGACTACTAGGTTCATGAACACCTGATGCAGTTCAGTACTGTCTCCGAAAACCATCCCGATCTCTGGCGCTATGTCTGTGTTGATGTCGATGAATTTGGGGAATATCTGTTGGGCTATCTGTTTAATGTCTTCAAGCAGTTGCGATACTAATAGGATTGTGAATTTTTTTTCAGAACCACGAGTAAATAACAAAATTTGCCTCACCAAATCACCACCCCGTTTGGCATTGCTTTCTAGTATCTTCAGCATTTGCAGCGAACTGTCATCAAGATGGGGATATTTTAGGGGCAGCAGATGAGCAATTCCCATGATTGGAGTGAGAATATTGTTGAGATCGTGAGCAATACCGCTGGCGAGAGTGCCTAAGCTTTCTAAACGTTGACTATGCAATAGGTGAGTTTCGAGTTGTTTTTTCTCGGTGATATCGGTGTCAATAATTAGGATTGATTTAGGCAAGCCTACAGCATCGAGCATCAATGTCCAGCGGCTAGCAATGATTATTTCTCTACCATTTTTGGTAAATTTATGTAACTCTCCCTGCCATGTTCCATGCTCAATCACAGTTTTCTGAGCCGCCAAGAGTTGAGTTGAGGTTTTTTTAGATAAAAGTTCCCAGGTGTTTTTTCCTTGAGCTTCTTGAACTTGCCAGCCATATATCTTCTCTGCACCGTGGTTCCAGAATAAGATTTGGTTGTGCAAATCCTCTACGATAATTGCATCTGTTGTGATGTCTAGTAGGGCAGCTTGTTCGCGAATTTTCTGTTCTTGCTGGTGGCGATCGCTAATGTCTCGGAATAACCAGCGCAAGCTTCCGGTTTTACCCTGACTATTTTCCACTGCGATCGCTGTTATTTCTGCCGGAAAGTTTACACTTCCTCGATCGTGAAAAATCTGTAACTCTTCTCTGCGGATTTGCCCCTGCTGTTGCAATTGCAGCATGATGTTACGAAATTTCTGCCGTTCTGTCTGATGCACAAACACAGCCATTGGTTTACCAATCAGATAAGACTGATGCACATTCAATAACTTAGCCGCAGCATAGTTAGCTTCCTGAATCATTCCAGTAGCGTCTGTAAGTAAGTAACCATCTGGGGCAAAGTTAAATAAATCGTAATAACGTTGGCGTTCTGCTTCTACCAAATGGCGTGTAGCGATCAATTCCTCATTTTGTTGCTGTAACTCTTCTAAAGAAATAGAGATTTCGGTAATCGCTTGTTGCAAAAGCTCTATAGGGTAATCCTGCTTTATAGAATTATCTGTAGCGAGACTTGCAAGCTGCGAAAGGTTTTCCAATCGCTGATGCGCCTCAACAATCGCTTGTTGAAAATTTGCCTTAGTCATTTGTAGTTTTTTCCTATGATTGCTTTTATCGATAAACGCAGAAGGAAAACTGACCTCTGCTTCAGTAAAGCGACCAATGAGAATAAGGATTTAATACAATACTCTTCAGTTAAACATTTTTATCGGAAATTAAAAGGTTTAAAAGGATGTTTGAAAAGTAGTTGAAGGGTTTGATACATCACTAATACCAATTTAATGTGAAGTTGCACATATCTTGATCCCCCTAAATCCCCCTTAAAAAGGGGGACTTTGAATTCCCCCCTTAAAAAGGGGGGCTAGGGGGGATCGAATTCTATGCAGCTTCAGAAAGAATTGGTATAAAAACTTTTCAAACATCCTCTAAGACCTCTACATCTACATCTACCATCAGTTACTCTGGTGGTGAATCTTGCTACAGTCTGGTTTAAATCGCTGTCTTTAATTGTTAATTGTTAATTGTTAATTGTTAATTGTTATTACTGCTGCTGCCGTTGCTCCATTTCTTGAGTAGAAATCATACTGCTGACTCTCTCTACATCTACCATCATTAAAACTGCTCCTTGCATTTCAATACCAAGCATTGGAGTGATTGCTAAGTAACATTTTATTTGCCTACCCCGACGATTGGTAGCATCGAGAATCATTTCTTGAAACTGTTTTTTCCCGGATAGGGAGTCGCGAATAGGCGATCGCAACAGCTCGACTGGTAGCCCAATGTCTAGGCTAAAGAGAGACTTTCCTAGAACTTCATCAGTCCGCAAGCCCCATAAATCTTCGACCATATAATTCCAAATAGAGATATTAAAGCTACTGTCAATTACTACTATTCCCGTTTGGAAACTCTTGAGAACAGAGGCGAGGAAAATATTTGTGCGATTCAGTTCTGTGGTGCGATCGCTCAGTTCGTAATTAATTGTCTGTAATTCTTCATTAGTAGATTGGAGTTCTTCATTCATCGTCTCCAATTCTTCATTAGTAGATTGGAGTTCTTCGTTGGTAGTTTCTAATTCTTCATTGGTAGATTGGAGTTCTTCATTAGTAGTTTCCAATTCTTCATTAGTAGATTGTAATTCTTCGTTGGTAGTTTCTAATTCCTGTTGGGAACGTTGCAGGGCATCTTGGAGTTTAATATAACGGGTGACATCATGAAAGGAGATACTGACCCCTAAAAAATTGGTATCTGTTTCTTGTAAAGGCGTAATTTGCACATCCAGATATTGGGTTTCTGTGTTAGATAAATAGCGCTCTATATTGTTTAGACTCACAGGACGGCGTTCAGTATAAGCCCGTTCAATTAGCGATCGCAATTCAACTGGCCGATAGGAAAGTTCTAGATCCTGGAAGGGACGAGCTAAATCTTTGGGGGAAAGGGCGAACAAAGTCCGCGCCTGCTCGTTCACCATTACCAGAGTGCCATTGATATCAATGATTATTTGGGCGATTGGGGCTGTGTCAAAACCCATCTCTCGCAGCCGGAGGTTTCGAGACAAACGGCTGCTAGATTCGTCATCTACTGAATTTGCCATAACTAAGAGGCGATCGCGTAAATTCACCGTCGATACTTTAGTAAATATTCGGTTTTTCAAGTCCAATGGCGTAAACAAATTAGAATGCATCAATAGCATCTCTGCTTTTCCCAAAAACAGATAGCCATTATCATTTAGTGCAAAATGAAACCGCGCCAGAATTCGCCCTTGAGTTTCAGAATTGAAATACATTAATGTATTGCGGCTGACTAATAAATCTAAGCGCGAAATGGGCGCATCCTGAAGCAAATCGTGGCGACCAAAAATCACTGAACGGCGCAAGTCTTGGCGGAAGACATAGCGGTTTCCGATAATCTCAAAGTATTTCTGCCGCAGTTCATCTGGCACAGCTTGGACATCTTTTGCTGAATACACAGCTTGCCTAGCCTGATTGAGAGCATCTTCATCTACATCTGTGGCGTAGATTTTCACTCGTTGGCGAAATTCCTCTGCTCCCAATATTTGAGCTATCAACATTGCCAAGGTATAAGCTTCTTCCCCAGAAGCACAGCCAGCGCTCCAAATGCGGATTGGATCGGAAGTTCTTTTATTCTTAATCAAATTAGGCAGTATTTGCTCTGCTATATATTCCCAAGCTGATGAATCTCGAAAAAAAGCAGTGACGTTAATTAGGATAGTGTTGAAAAGATAATTGAATTCTTCTGGATAAACTTCTAGATAGTCTTGATATTCTTCAAAATTTTCTATGGTTAATGACTGCATCCGCTTGAGTACCCGACGTATCAAAGTCGAGCGCTTATAGCCTGTAAAATCAAATCCCCGGCTTTGTCTGAGATAAACCAGTAGATTTTCAAATTTAGGATCTTTTTCTGCGGAAGTCATAGGGTAGGGAGGGGAAGGGGGAAGGGGGCAGAGGGGCAGAGGGGCAGGGGAGCGGAGGGGCAGAGGGGCAGGGGAGCGGAGGGGCAGAGGGGTAAGGGAGCAGGGCGCAAAGTTCCAAGCTACGTCTGCAAGTATCAAAAGGCTCATTAATGAGTATCAAAGACTCATTAAAGGAGTTCAAAGACTCATTAATGAGTATCAAAGACTGATTAAAGGAGTTCAAAGCCTCATTAAAGGAGTTCCAAGCCTCATTAAAGGAGTTCAAAACCTCATTAAAGGAGTTCCAAGCCTCATTAAAGGAGTTCCAAGCCTCATTAAAGGAGTTCAAAGCCTCATTAAAGGAGTTCAAAGCCTCATTAAAGGAGTTCAAAGCCTCATTAAA
>NZ_CAWUDN010000037.1:0-66622 GCF_963920915.1 Nostoc sp. PCC 9305 | reverse complement strand
TCAATATCCCTTATTTCTATTTTTCCTCTGCCTAGAGTGACAAAAGAGGGTTAATCGACGTAGGCTGTCCTCACAGGCTCGAATCAGATGATAACGTGACAATCCAGTATCATTTGCTCCTTTTCCCATACGACCATAAGCCTTAGTTGCAATAATTACATCAGAACGACGCTTTCCGAGGGCTTTACCAAGAATCTCCTCAGAAAGTCCATTCGAGTAAACATCTGCTGTGTCAAAGATGTTGACACCTGCATCAAGGCAAATATCAATCAGATGCTGCGCCTCGTCTACCTGAGTCGCCCCAATTTCTTGAAAAAAGTCGCTACCACCGAATGTCATTGTACCGAAACTGAGAACCGAAATCTTAAGACCGGACTTTCCTAAAAATCGCGTTTCCATCGCTGTTACTCCTTGAAGCTGTGCCTATTTGAAGTCAAGTGAACATTTTCTCACAATGGATAGTTTCTGTGGAACAGCTTATGATATCTTCTCAAGAATCTGATTACTCATCTGAATTTGGTTTTTTCCGATATTACGTTTGAGTAAGAAAATACCTGCATCATGCGCTTGCTGACCACCAGCACTAAAGCAAGCATCCTCGATAATTACTGGTTCAATACCGCGCTCAAAAGAGTCAATTGCTGTCTTGAAAATACAGCTATCAGTTTCAACTCCACAAAGATATATTTTGCTGATTTGATTAATCAAAATAAAACTCGAAAAATTTTCCGTAAATGCAGAGTAATATGGTTTATCAAAAATATTATGTATATATGGCTGAAGTTCATCAATAATGCTCGTCTCTGGTTCATGTATCAAGCTTGACCAATGAATTAGCTTCACATAATTACTGTCAGCAGTGTTGATAAATTTTGTGAATTCAACGAGTTTACCAGCGTCTAAAAAGCGCTCAATTAGTTTAATGACAGTAGGAATAATATGTCTGCATTTCTCAGGCATAAAACCATTTTGCATATCTACTACAAGAAGTATTTCGCTCATTTGTGCCAGAATTTGTTTAGATTAAGAGTTAAGACATTAAATAAAACAATATTATACAAGTAATCTCCAAGTCACAAGATGGAGTTTTTCAAGTAAAAAATATATGAGTAATACTGAATTTCATCCTTGCCCAATCTGTTCGACCCCAACTCGATATTTTTCAAGATATCCACGCGCAGTTTGTAATACTTGCTATGGCAAAGCAAGTGATGCTCAAGGACGAAAGTTGAGTTTCTTTAATACCTCAATGAGTGGAGGATTTGAGGGAGTTATAACTGAAACTAAAGAGAAGTACGAAAGCCATATTTGCTATATTGATGGGGTAAAATGCTGCGCTGATGAAGCTCGGTTTGGCGGGATTGTGATTGAAACGATGATAAATGATAATTTTTTTAATCACTAGGAAACCGTATTTAGATTATTAATTTATACCCCGTATTTGACTGTGGTCTATCAGATTAGGTGCGATTACGCCCCATCAAATGGGAACCATGTTAACCTGATTTCGGGTTAAGCCAGAAGCTAAAAAGCTTATTCTGTCAGGATTGAATAAAACTGGAATTGATCAAAGCAGGGATAAAAGTGGAATTATTTTGTCAATAAGGTTCACAAATGAAACTAATCTCAGCAATATGTCTTATTGACAATAGATGAAAACAGAGCTTTAGACAGAACAACGATAAATCAAAGCTTTTGAGGATTTCTTATCCCGAACTCAGGTCATGTTAGGTAATTGCGTTCCTTGGCACCATGAAATTATTGCATTTTCTCAAATCCAGACCAGTCATTATAGTTTTAGCAATTGCAGTAAACATCACTGGTATTGATGTACATTCTTCTAGTTCAAATCTTCCCATAGACAAGAGTACAATTACTCAGTTACAACCACAGATTCAACTTGTTCACACACTGACTGGGCATAAAAAAGTGACTTTTGGTGTTCGAGCAGTTGCGATCAGCCCTTCGGGGAAAACCCTGCTTAGTGGAGGTAGAGATGATACAATTAAATTCTGGGATTTACGTACTGGGAAATTACTGCGTAGTTTAGACGCTCACTCAGATGGTATTACTTCAATAGCTATTAGTCCAGATGGTAAGCAAATTGTAACTGGTGGGATAAGCACCCCAACAATGAAGGTTTGGGATTTACGCACTTTCCTTATGTTTAACAGCGACAGTGGGCATACCCAACCAGTAGAAACCGTTGCGATTAGTTCAGATGGTAGATTGATTGCTAGTGGCAGTGACGATGGCACAATCAAGCTTTGGGATTTACACACGCTTAAGCTGCTTGATACCATTCCTGCACACTCAGGATTTGTGAGTAAAGTTGCATTCAGCCCTGATATGCAAACCCTTGTGAGTACTGGGGGTGGCGAAGATAATACAATTAGGCTGATTGATTTACAAACTAAAAAAACACGCCATATTCTCAAAGGGCACAAAACCGGAGTTGATGCTATTGCCATTACTCCTGATAGCAAAAAGCTTGTTAGTGGTAGTTTTGGTCAGCTAGTTTCTCGAAATCGTGCGATTAGTACCCTAAAGTTATGGAATCTTCAAACTGGAAAACTGCTGCATGAGTTTAGTGATAATTTTAGTTCAGTTGAATCTCTTGCCATTAGCCCCGATGGAAAAATTCTGATTTGCGGCAATTATGATGGCAGTATTAAACTGTGGAGCTTAGAGACTTTAAAGCCATTGCATACCTTTCAAGATGGTTCCAGTTCTGTTTTAGGGCTTGCTCTGAGCCGGGATGGTAAAACCCTTGTTAGTAGCAATGAGGATAGCATTATACATATTTGGCAAATTAAATAACTGCATTAGCCCTATTTTTGGCACACGCGAACTTCTAAAACGAAAAGCTGGTTACAGATGCAGAACTTAACTTTAACTATCGATATTCTTGCTCAAAAAGTACGAGTCAGAATAGCTTTTCTAAAATCCGTACTTTTAAGTATGACTCCTGTAAAATTAACATCAGTTAAATCAGCGCTGCGAAAGCTTGTACCACTAAAGGTTGCCAAAGCAACAGCAATGTTGCGAATAATGGCATATTTTTCATCTCCTTTCATTGCCCTCCTAGCAATGTAAATACTAAGTATAGCTACGGTAAAAGCGATGGCGAAGGTGACGACGAAGGATAGACCTGCCGCTGCGAGGAAGATGATGGATTCGGCTCCACTTCTAGCTAAGATGAAAACCAAGGCAATGGCGAAAACTAAGCCTCCAGCAACGGCTCCAGCGACGGCGAAGACCAAGGCAATGGCGAAGGTTAAGGCTTTGGTTAAGTCCAGTCCTAATGCAACAGTGACGACGAGTCCAACAGCAACGGTAATGGCGAAGGGCAAAGCGACGGCGGAGGAAAAGGCGAAGACTAAGGCGATGACGAGAGCGATGGCAACCACTAAGGTAACGGCTAATGCGATGGCGACGGCGAAGGAAAAGTCTCCGGCTAAATCCAAGGCTAAAGCTAAGGCAACGATGAGGGCGACGGCGAAAGCGAAGGCTAAGGCGAGGGCGACGGCTCCGATGAGGGCAACGACTAAGGCAGTCCAGCCTGAAACCTTAGTCTCTAAAGTTGAGCTATTAAATACAGAAACTATCAAGCCTCCAGTGATGGCTAAGAAAAATCCTGAAATTCCAGAGAGCAACCACGAAACACAAATTAGAAAACTAGCCCAACCCTTTTGCAGTCCAGCTTTTGCATTGCTAAAATTAGTTCCCATTAAAATAGCACCTGTAAAATCTGCTCCTCGAATATCCGCACCACTAAAGTTTGCCCCAGCCAAGTTTTGACCTCGAAAAGAACGACCTCTGAGATTTTGACCGGAAAAGTCTTGGGGCATGGCTGGGCTGTTAAAAGCTAGCGTGGCAAAACTAGCTAGAGCAAAAACTTAAACGTAGTAAATTCGTTATTATTGAAAATTTTGGTTTACCTATTTACGCCTATTTCAATCATGAAAAATCTACTCTAGCAAGTTTTACCACTCTAGTATTTAAGAGCTAGTGTCCAGACGGATAAGCGAAAAAAAAACGATCGCCCACGTGTTCAGTATTGCTGTTATCTCTCTATCGGCTAATAGCCTAATTTCTCAATCAAAGCTAGACTACCATCGGAAAATGTCAAGATTTTGGGATAGCAGCAGATGATTGATCTCTACACCTTCACCACGCCCAATGGACGCAAAGCTTCCGTCATGCTGGAAGAAGTCGAATTGCCCTACGATGTCCACAAAATTGACATTACTCAACAACAGCAATTTACACCTGAATATATCGCCATCAATCCCAATAGTAAAATTCCTGCCATTGTTGACCAAGAAACTGGGATTAAAGTTTTTGAATCGGGTGCAATTCTAATTTACCTCGCTGAAAAAACAGGTAAACTCTTACCCACTGAACAAAAAAGCCGTTTTCAAGTACTAGAGTGGCTGATGTTCCAAATGGCAGGAGTCGGGCCAATGTTTGGGCAACTTAACCACTTTAAACGCTTTGCACCCGAAAAACTTCCTTATGCCATCGAACGTTATGAAAAGGAAACTTTACGCATTTATGGTGTCTTAGATAAACAACTGCAAGACAATGAATTTATCTGTGGTGACTATTCTATTGCTGATATTGCAACTTATCCGTGGGTAGCAATTTATGAATTTCAGGGTTTAACACTCGACAACTACCCAAATCTCAAACGCTGGGTGGACATGGTGCAGCAACGTCCGGCTGTGCAACGCGGAATGCAAGTTCCTTAAATACAAGACCAGGGATAAGTCAATAAGGGTAATAAGCAAACATTGGTAATTAAATTTTCTTATTCTTCTTGTACTGATTGAGTAAGTATTGTGGATTGCTGATATACATTTCTGTATAACCGCACTGACCACAAATATATGCTGTTAATGTCCCAGTGTGAGTTCCTTTAAATATGAGCGCTTTTGGATTCTCGTAAATTTCTACTTGCAGATCCTTTTTAAACTCTTCTGTGTGGGTGAGAATACGAACGTTTGGAATTATATTTTCAGAACCACATTTAACACACGCCAAAAGTTCAACTTGTTGTTGTTCTGGATACTCAGCTAGCCCTGTTGATGTTACGAAGACTGGCTGGCCTTTAATGCGAGAAGGAGCAATTTCGTCAACTCCCTGGAATGACTTGTCCTCAATTCCATCGTTTGAGGTACCACAACTCCAGCAGAAAGAGAAAGTCTCTTCATTCTGCTCATGGCACTTGCAACATTCCCACATCTGTATTACCTCTGCAAAACAGTTGACGTTAGACAAGTTTAAACCGATAACAATTTTAGTCACATTAGGCGAAGCAAAAAGGTTAGAAAAATTCTTGATAAGTTGAAAACAGGCAGTCAGCAGCCAAGGTAATTGACGCTTTTATTGAGTTACTGGGTGCTGTAAAGGAAGAACAACAGCCAGTAACTGTGGAATTAGATGTAGCGAATTAGGATTTTTGTGCTGGCGACTATTAACCAGTCAACATATTTATTCTACGCGACAAAGGTGATGAAACAAGGGATCTGTGCGGTTTTGTGATGGGGTTGGACTGTCTAATCAGCAGTAGCCGTGCATTGTTAATTTTCGTATGCTGCTAGAAATTATTCCTTTTCCCCTTTCTGAATAAGAGGTAAAAATGCTAGATTTCGATTAATTGCAATGATTCAGGGCGATTTATGAACAAAGGTGAACTAGTGGATGCTGTAGCAGCAAAGACCAACATTACAAAAAAGCAAGCCGATGAAGTCATTAGTGCTTTTTTGTCAGTCATTACCGAGGCTGTAGCTGACGGGGATAAGGTAACGCTTATTGGTTTTGGCTCATTCGAGCGACGCGATCGCTCAGAACGCGAAGGGCGTAATCCGAAAACCAATGAGCCAATGACTATCCCAGCGACCAAAGTGCCTGCATTCTCTGCTGGGAAACAGTTTAAAGAAAAAGTAGCGCCATAGATTAATTGCTTTACCACTGGCAATCCAACCACTGCAAAGCCACAATCGATTAATTCAAGTATCGAATCGACTATGAAACTTTGGCTGCTTCTTAGGGAGTGACGTTACTACAATTCTGGTATTACTCCCGTACCAACAAATCTGTTTCTGTTAAAATCGCGTCTTCCAGCACGTAAATTTTGAGGCAGTGCCATGTGTGCAAAGGGATTTGGACAACCCCAATCCACCAAAATCGATAAACTTATTGAATCTGCGGTGCGTTATTGCCACAAGCGACACCCAGAAGACCTAGACAGCATCTTTGATAATCTACCTGTCAACCTCAACCAACGAGTAGTAACGGGGATTTTGGCAGCATTGCAGAAAGATATTGACACTTTGAGTTGGTTTTGCGGCTATATGGCATCAGAAATCAACCGCAGTGAGGACAACCAAAAGCCTCATCATCCCATCGCCGAACTTAGCAAAACTCTGATTACATCGGGGATGGAACCGTTTACTGATTTTATGCCTTATCCTGGTTGCCGCCTCGTCATACTCAATTCGGAAAAATTTGAATCATTACCAGAGTCAGTTCAAACCATAGTGCAGCAAGCTTTTGATATTAGGGAAAGTAGTGGGACAGAGGCACAAAGGATAAATGATGCGTTCCTACAAGAGTTGATGGTTCAGGAGTAAGTAAAAAATTGAATAACAGTAAACTTTACTTTTTCTAACCAAACGGTTGTCCCCACCGCTCCCAGTTCTCCTTATTGAAAGGTGATCGCCACTTCAAAATTAAATTCAATTCCAATTCCTGCCGTGCGCGTCGATCAACAGGCGTATCCCACCAAAAAGCGATGCTCACTTCCCGTTGCAGTCCATAATGATGATGTAGTGAATGGTAACTATCTAGATATTGCTTGCATCCATGCTCACCTTTCCACCGTTTACCAGATCGTCTTGTTTCACCAACATACAACAGCAAGGGCATGGCATTATCAATCACAAAATAAATAGCGGCGTTACCCGCATCTGTTGGCATCCGATAAAACGCCATTGATTGCAAGGGCAGAGTAAAAGGAGCTATCGCGTCTGGGTCGCAGTGTTTTGGGATAAGGTTGAATAACGTCGTCTGCTGTGGTGGTTTGTTCTCTCTCACCTTCTGCTGATATTCAAAAATCTGAGATTTCCACTTCAACAGCGCCTCAAGACTCATTACCAGTGTCTCTGCTCTGCGTGCTGGTGTGACGGTCAAATCAGAAAATAAATTTAGCTGGTTGGGTTCCAAGGTGATTAATGGGAATGTACAAACCAGTAGATTATCGCCCACAACTGGATGGAGTCAAACCTGTTAGCAGCTTAATAGAGCGATCGCTGTGTTGATTTTGGGCATTTTAAAATAGCGTTTACTAAATACAGCTATGTTTAAAGGATTCGGTGGCCCAAAGAAAAAATCAGTGTTTGAGGACAATGAACTGACTACAGGCATTGTACAGCATCCAGTTACGGGACTTTGGCAGACATGGATATCATTTACAGGTAATGATATTCAATGTATTACCGCCCATGCGAACCCTGATGATGCTGACCGGGTAGCGAAACAGATTGCTGATGCTTGGAGCGAAGGGAAATATAAAACTGGGGAAGAGGTGACAGCTTTTATTAAATCTCTGCCGACTGATGCTGTCATAGACCCATTACCCCAAAATATTGTGATGCAATTAAGTCAGCAGGCATTAAGCGCAAGGAAGTAATTAGAGCGATTGCTACGCCAACGTCAAGGGTGAACGCTCTAAACAGTATCATCCATCCATCCGCACTCTGGATTTTGACAGTCCCAATGCACCCGTGCTGACCAGTCCCGATCAAATTCAGCACTACACTGGGGGCATCTACCAGTAAACATCGGATGCCAATCAAGTAACTCCAGTTTTTGCTGTTGTGTCCACCGCTGTTGTGGTTGCACAATTAACTCGCCGTTATAATAAGTGGCTCCTTCTGGTTCCCATAGTTCTACTGGTTCGGCGTTGGGGTTTTCTCGAAAGTCCAAGCATCTGTCAGCAACTGACCCATTAGGGTGAACGGTACAGATAAAGTGAGGATTATGTGAGTATAAGAGACAGCAATCGCACTCTGGAAGTTTCGGCATAGTACCAGTATATTGCCTGTTCCAAGCGATCGCTTGTTGGTTCAACTGTATGCTTGTTTCGAGCGTCACTGCGAATAGGGAAAGGGAATTGTTGGGTCACGAATCAACTACAGGTAATCCTGCCAGAGCCATTGCCACTTCTTCTGCACTATATTCAGTATCAACAAGCCGTCCAGCTTGATAATCGATATAAGCTTGCATATCAAAATGTCCATGACCGCAAAGATTAAACAGGATAGTTTTGCTTCTTCCTTCTTGTTTGCAGAGTAGAGCTTCGTCAATTGTTGCTTTGACAGCATGATTAGCTTCTGGTGCTGGTAAAATTCCTTCTGCACGGGCAAAAGTTAATCCAGCAGCAAAGCAAGCGAGTTGGTATTCAGCACGTGATTCAACTAATCCCAAATTTACAATATGGCTAACAAGGGGAGCCATACCGTGATAGCGCAAGCCTCCAGCATGAATTCCTTCGGGAACAAAACTACTACCTAAAGTATGCATTTTGGTAAGTGGGGTTAAGTGGGCAGTATCACCAAAATCGTAAGCATATTTTCCACGAGTCAATGATGGACAAGCAGCAGGTTCGACAGCTATTACTTGTATATCTCGTTCTCCTCGCAGTTTAGCACCGAGAAATGGGAAGGCAATTCCAGCAAAGTTGCTACCGCCACCAGTGCAGCCAATAACAATATCAGGATAATCTCCTGCCATTTCTAATTGAGTCAATGCTTCTTGACCAATCACAGTTTGATGTAGCAGTACATGATTGAGAACACTACCTAAAGCATACTTAGTTTGTTCATCAGCAGCAGCTACTTCTACAGCTTCACTAATAGCAATCCCCAAACTGCCATTACTATTGGGATTTTGTGCAAGAATTTTACGTCCGGCTTGGGTTTGAGTACTTGGGCTAGCAACGACCTTCGCGCCGTAGGTTTCCATTAAAGCTCGACGGTAAGGCTTTTGCTGGTAGCTAACCTTTACCATATAAACTAAGACTTCTAAACCGAATAGCGCACCGGCAAAAGCTAAAGATGATCCCCACTGTCCGGCTCCGGTTTCAGTAGCTAACTTTTTCACTCCAGCTTGTTTGTTGTAGTATGCTTGGGCGACCGCAGTATTCGGTTTGTGGCTTCCAGAGGGACTAACACCCTCATATTTGTAGTAAATTTTGGCAGGCGTATCTAAAGCTTGTTCTAAACGACGGGCACGATAAAGAGGAGTTGGTCGCCACTGGCAATAAATAGAGCGGACTGCATCTGGTATTTCAATCCATCTTTGTTGGCTGACTTCTTGCTCAATCAACGCTAATGGCAACAGAGGTAATAATTCATCTGGTGTAATTGGCTTACCAGTAGCAGGATTTAAAACTGGTGGTAAGGCTTGTGGCAAGTCAGCTTGGATGTTGTACCAAGCTTTTGGCATTTGGTTTTCAGTCAGAACGTATTTAATCGTGTCCATATAATTAGGTTATGCATAACAGTAAAATTGTACATTTACGATTCTCCAAGAAATCGGCTGAGTTAGAGAACAGTGCTTATGGTGTTTTTTGGATGAGCAGGCAATAAAGCTACTAAAGTGAGGCAAAAGCGCTTCACTGCCTTAAGAAGGCGATTTCTATCTTCCTAACGCCTCAGCCAATTGCCCTTTTATGGAGAAAGCTTTGACTTTTTGCCCAAAACCAGTATCATCTGAAATTTTATGCGAAGAATTATTATTGGGGTTATGGGGAGAGGAGAAAATGCGACAGCAAATGATTTACAAGATGCTTATATATTAGGTCAACTTATTGCCAAACAAGGATGGGTTTTACTCACTGGTGGTAGAAATGTAGGGGTAATGGATGCAGTAAGTAAAGGTGCAAAATCTGCTGATGGTTTAACTATTGGTATTCTTCCAGGTGAAAATCAGGATGGTATGTCCTCTTGGGTGGATATTGCTATTTTCACAGACATGGGTAATTCTAGGAACAATATTAACGTTCTTACGAGTGATGTGGTAATTGCTTGCGGGATGGGTGCAGGAACCGCTTCAGAAATTGCTCTAGCTTTGAAAGCAAATAAGCAAGTAATTTTGTTGAATAATGATGAAGAAAGTAAACTTTTCTTTAAAAAACTGTCGCCAGAAAATGTTTATATTGTGGAGAGTGTGGAGCAGGCGATCGCTACTGCCAAAACAATTTTATACTAATTGAGAATTAGTGTATCAGTAAAGTTTTCTCAAATTGGGAGGCTCTCGAATTGATTGGGTTTGAATTCCCATCTGTTGCCTTAGCTTACCGAAATTTAAATTATATTCCGGATCGGACTGAAGCAAGTGAGTGTATGTATAAAAAAGAGAATAACATCCCCAGATGATTAACCAAATTACCGCTTTAGAATCCTGTTGGCATATTTCTCCTGAGTGGGGTCAGACCATGCCTCCAGTAGCAGTAAGAATGTTAGAAAAAGTTTTGTTGCCAATCTCAGACTTGTCAGGCTACTGCTGTGGTGTTCAGTGGGAAAGACAGCAATGGATTTATGCAATTGTTTGCCAGAGTGAAACTCTCTACTTAGCTGAACAAGAATTTCATAGAACAAATCTACTAGAAAAGTCTACTGTTTCTACTCCAACTTTTAAATTGGGGGATATAGTTGAGGTTGATTTCGGTGAACAGCCGACACGCCGTATTATTCAAGGAATTTTTAGCCTCAAAGATAATTGGCTTTATGGGGTAGAGTGGCGCTCTCCAATTTTAGAAGAAGTGTCTGCCCAAAGCAGAACAATATGGCTTGCTGATATTGATTTAGTCAATGTTAGTGTATGACGATTACTCAGTTGCAACAAAAGAGCAGCCCCAAGTTAACTAACAATTTGGGTTATCAATCTAACGTTACTGGTTTTATTCGCTACTTTTAATTAGTTCTCTGGGCATCATAAGTATTATATAGTGATTATTACTACAGATGCTTCAGAAAATTCCCTTTGTTGCAATTAGCGTTCTGCTTGTAGCTCAAATGTCGTTACCCGTATTTGCCAACAATCTTACCGCTACAGTCGTAAGCGTAGGTGACGGTGACACCATACGAGTAAGAACTGGTAACAAAACTGTGACTGTCCGCCTCGCTTGCATTGATGCACCAGAGATGAAGCAAAACCCTTGGGGACAACAATCATCAACAAGACTCAAACAATTGCTCCCAGTAGGACAAGCAATCACCATACGCGCTGTAGAAACTGACAAATACAAGCGCTTAGTTGCAGAGGTGTTTGTTGGTAATCGCAGTATCAATATGAATATGGTGCAAGAGGGACAGGTGTAGTGTATCGCCAGTATCTCAAAGGCTGTCCAGAGTCTAGAGATAGTCTGTTGCAAGGTGAAAACACCGCCAAACAACAGCGTTTAGCATTTTGGAGTCAGTCCAATCCTGTAATGCCTTGGGACTTCCGCCACAGAGCTACCCAAAAGACAACTTCACAGGCGATTCAACCGCAGCAACAGAATAACTGTGATCCCTCTTATCCAGATTTTTGCATTCCAAAGAATTCACCAGACTTAGATTGCCAAGATATTAGCCAACGAAGGTTTAAAGTACTGCCACCCGATCCTCATGGGTTTGACCGAGATGGGGATGGGATTGGGTGTGAACGGTAGATGTGATTTTAAGAAGATTTTGAACAGCCTATACTGGGACATTTAGTTGATTTCTGAAACACGTCAAAAGTGTGTCAGCATTATAATTGGCTTACTTTTTGTAAATGAGTTTTGCAAAGCGATCGCGTTGCTTCCGGGCTGGCGATCGCTTTTGCGTTATCACTACCTCAGTGTAATCAAAAAACTCTAAAAGTGCAATTTGGTGTTGTAAATTAGAGGAGAGCTAAATGACAGAGGAGGTCTGCTTTGTGAAACTGTCCTATGTATCTCGTTTTACTTGGGATGAAGAAACAGCACAGCGATTGAGAAAACTACGGGGTAAAACTAGCCGAGATAAATTAGCGATTCAAGCTGGTCGCAGCAATACTTTTATCCAAAACCTTGAATGGGCAAACCCTGGAAATAGACCAGAATCAATTTCCAAAGAAGATGCGTTTGCTATTTGTAATGCGCTTGATGTACCTATTTGGAAGTTATTTCCAGCGTTAGTAATCAATCCTGAAAGTTTACAAGAAATATGCAAAACTCTATTGACATAATACAACATGGTGTTGTAAATTATATATACAACAGAGGAATTGAGCGCGATGCCTCTGGGAGAAAGGAAGAAGCGCTCAAAACTCAAACCAATCAAATTGAATTAGCAACAAAACTATTAGAAACCAATAGCCGGCGGGATAAGCAGCCGCAGCCTAAAACTTGTAATGGCCAAGCCACCGCGAGATGATTCCGATGACCCACCAAGTCTAAAAACTGGTTGTAAAAACTTCAATCTTTTCAGAATTAAGGCGATTATTACTCCTCAGTATGTAATCGCCTTTTCAATTGTTTCGACATGGCTGTACAGAGGGCACGATAAATCCAATATCTTCTCTACAGCTTTGTGCTGTCTGGTGTTTTGACATCAATTAATACGCTTTACCCCTGAACATTTTTATAAGGCTTCGCCAATTCTAGATTGAGAGTGTTGTGCAAGCACAACAAACTGACCAACAAAAATAAGGCGATCGCTGCGTCTGGAAAACTCGCGATCGCCTTTTTACCCCAATCAAGGTATTGAGCCGAGATACGTGTAAAAACCTGCAAGATGGTCTGAAAAGCGTTACTATACCTAGCTTTCAGCGAATTCCACTTTCATCCTTATAGAGGTAAATATAGCGTAGCTGACACCAAGGGCAAACTAAACTCTTTAGTTTAAATACAAGAGAAATTTAAAAATTGTTAACAAGGTTATCCAAAAGATGTTAACAAGTTTATGCTCTAATGAGTATAAGCTGTTAACAAGTTTATGACTGACTCAATAGCCAAAGGTGGGCGTGGCCACAAAGCCCCTTATGAAACTACCCACGTCAGGATTGCTCTTGGTATCAAACCTGTTGTAGAAAGGCTGAGTGCCGTTTACCGTCAAAAATTTTTGGGCAAGATAAACCCAGACACCAATGGGGCAACTGAACTAATAGAACGTGTAGAAGCGGCGTTATCACCAGTTGTATCGACCGTTGAGGATAAAGAGCAAGTTTGCGAACGCTACTTGGCATCGTTGCAGCTAGAGGAGCTTGCACCTGAGTACAAAAAAGCAAAGCAGCATATTGAAGCATTTATTCAAGAGTTAGATCGGGCGCGATTGTCACTGACTCCATCTTTGAAGAAGATGAATGTTGAAGCATTGCGACTATTGCGTCAAGAATTTAAAAATAATTGGCTGAGTTTCTTTGAAGCAATCTCAATCGAGCCTGGATATTTTCAGACTTTTGAAGAGTTATTACAAGCTTTAGAGCGAGAAATGGCTGTACCGTATGGGGATTTAGAATCTTATGAAAAAGATTTCCTTCGTGGTTGGGATGAAATTTATGGTAGAGCTTGTGCTGAGGCTGACCGACGAAAACACGGGGCAAATCCTAACTTAAGCTGGTTTGACCAACCGTAGGTGTTGAAGAGACTGTCTAAATATCAAATACAAGGGAGAGAAATCAAAAATGAATATCAACAGTGAAAATTATGCTGGGTTTAAAAATTGGTCAAAGCTGGTTGAATCTTGGCCATGTATTCCTCCAATAATTTCGATTGATATTGATCGAGAGTGTAGTTGCGTGTGGTTTAATATAGGCGGTGAAAATCGTCCTCTTGTTAGGTATGATATTTTTTCCAGCATGGGTGGTTGGGAAAGTGGTCATCAGGCTAATGCTGCTGCTAATCCATCAGCTTTTTCACTAGAAGAAGCTGCATATTTATATAACCAACTGATTACTGGCAAGATGAATAATGAAGTCAAGTCAATTTTGACTCTTGTTGCACTTGCTAAAAAACGTGAAAACAGTCCTCAAGATCAATTACACGTATCTCGGTTCAATACGTAAACAACAAAAATAAGCGGAGGTGGAATCTACTTAATAGAAGCGCGAGTTTGGGAATTAGATCAAAATCTCGAATTAACCACTGAAGATGTTTTGATGCTGTGTGTCAAGAATATCACCTAAATGCTGAGTTGATAGAAAAAGAACTAAATTGTAAATGTCCATTTACAATAAAAAGGCTTTTTAAGTGAGTTAAAACCGCTAGAATTTTCCGATTATTTGAAAATTGAAGAAATGGTTGAGTTAGATAAACAGTAGTAAATTATGTCAACAATCCAACGCTTATCAAGCGGATTAAACCTAATTGTTAAGTACGATGAATCAGCTTATGTTGGTATTGGCTCAGAGATAAACGAGCCGGGTATCATTTATGTAGAGGATAAGTCTTTGAAAACTTATACTAATATGTCAGAACTTGAACGTCATAATATGAATTCTTGGGGTTGGAAGTGGGATAATGGATTGTGGATAATAGACCTAGACTAAAAGATTATTAGTGACCCTGACTGGGGCTAATAAGTGACGTTCAGGGAGAATTTTATACAATTAGATCATCAAAGCATGGATTTATACAATGAGAATTACTGAGATTTACGTTAGGAATAATTGTTTAGTATTTTGTACAGATGATGGATGTAAATCAATTTATCATTTATCAAATATTGTTGTAGATACAGGCTTATCAATAGATTCGCTCTCTCCCGAAAACCTACCAGAATCAAGAGTAAAAACAATTATTGAAGCTGAAGGTGAACAAATAGCAATAATTGAAATCAAAGGCCCAGTTGGTAGATTAGAAAATGCGGAGAATTGTCTTGAGGCTAACTATAATGATGCTACTCACAGTTGCTCTTATTGCTTTTCCGGGCAAATAAACAATATTTTAAATCAACTTTTTAGTTAACTTTGTGAGTTGAAAAGGGAATTATGCTTCTAGCTCTCAATGTCAGGTTGCCAATTGAGACAGGGTAAATGTGTCTAAAAATACTAGTATTAGTAATTTTGAGAGTCTTATAGCCTGAAAGTATTGTGGAGTCTGGGTTTGACAAAGAAGAGTAGCTCATTGGATTTTAGTGTTTTTGACGGGCGTTTTATAAGCACAGCCACAAATTGGACAAAATCGGTGTCTCAAAGACAACACCAACTCCCCGCAATTCGCGCAGTTAGCTCGAATGGGTGTACCGCAGAGATAACAAAACTTGGCTTTGACGTGACTCCACATAGGATCAGCCGCCGCGCCAGGATTCCAACATTGAGGACAAAATTTAAGCCCTCTAACCTGAGAGACTTCCTCACCCTTGATTACAGCATCCAAATATTCTTGAGGCACGCCAAGTGCGACGGCTATTCCTTGAAGTGTCCTGCGATTAATTTTAACCGTAAGTCCCCGCTCAATTTTCCCGACAGAACGTCCATGTATACCAGCAGCATCCGCCAACTCAGACTGAGTTAAATTGAGTTTCTTCCTGACCCGTGACACGTAACTAGCAAGGGATTCATCGCTATTGGGAGTTTTAAAAGTATCCATAAAAAGCTCAGGGCTAACTCCTCAAAAGATATATAATTTATCAATAAAAAACCAAGCGAGAGAATACAGAAACAACCGTGAAATCGGCTGTAACTTTAGCCACTGTCACGACCGAATTTCTAGAGCGTCCTGGTCTAGCACCAAGTACTAGAGAAACCTATGAACTGACTCTCGGACTTTTACTGCAAAAGTATGGAAGTTGGTCAATAGAAATTATCAGTAAGCAAACATTAGTTGAGTATCTAAATAATCTCAGTCATTTAAAATACACAACACACCACAAGCATCAAGCAATACTACAAAGTTTGCTTAACTTTGCAGTAGAACAAGGGTATATAAAATCCAACCCCATTCGGGGACTAAAACAACGTCTACCTGAAAGAGAGAAAGGCGAACATAAAAGCGACGATACAATAAAATATCTAACACAATCACAACTAAATATACTATATGCTGCCGTAAAAGATGACTTACGTCTTAGTGCAATAGTTCATTTACTGCATCGCACAGGATGCCGGATAGGAGAGCTTTTAGCCCTAAATATAGATTCTGTAGATATCAAGAACCAGAAATTTCAAGTACTAGGTAAAGGGAACAAACAACGCTGGTGTTATTACAGTGATGATGCAGCTTCAGCACTTGCTAAATACTTAAAATACTCACGGCATAAAAACACAGATGCCTTGTTGACAGCACAACATCCAGTTACCCTAAAAGTCAGTAGAATCAGCTACCATACATTGTATGATTATTGGCGGGAGACAATCAACAAGTGTCCGCAACTTCAACTCTGTCGCATTCACGATTTACGACATACATTTGCTACAGAACGAGTTGGATTAATCAGTATTGAGGAATTATGCTCGTTAATGGGACATGAAAGCATTCAAACAACTTTACGTTACGCTAAAGTCACCTCACAGAAATCAGAATCAGCCGCACGTCATGCCTTGAATATACTGATTAATTGCGACCAAAAAGCTGACCTTTAGGGCAATTATATAGAATCACTCAGTTACACTATGTTCTTCACCGAGAAACAGCATTTTATCTCAGTTAAAGTTTGTTACCCCAAAGAAGATAGAATACTGTTTGGTTGAACAGTGAGGAATCAACCGTTATCTAGTTATTTTGGATAATTTTTATGTTTTAAATATCACCTAAATGACCTTAGTTGACCGTACTGCATATCCTAAATTCAAACAATTTCCTAACCCAAAAGAGCTTGCAGAGCTTTATACCCCACAAAGCGAAGAAATCAAGCTTGCAAAGTCAAAAACTAAGAGTCACGAAGGATTTCTTAGTTTTATGGTCATGCTAAAATCCTTCCAAAGGCTTGGTTATTTTCCCCACCCCGAACTAGTACCAATTGCGGTCATCAAACATTTACGGTTGTGTTTAAAGTTACAAGATTGGGTAAAAGCCATTCCATCCGAACGCCAACGCTACACTTACCTTCAGGCGATTCGGGATTACCTGAAAGTCAAACAGTATAATAAAGCAGCTCAAAGATTAATAGCCGCATTAGTTGCAGAAGCTGCGGAGGTAAAAGACCACCCAGCTGATTTAATCAATGTAGCCATTGAAGAATTAGTTAAAGAACGATACGAGTTACCAGCTTTTAGTACCCTTGACCGATTAATTCGCCACATTCGTTCAATGGTCAATAATCGCTTGTTTGCACTTTGTTCTGAGGGGCTTTCCATCAATGAGCAGATTTATTTAGACCAATTGCTAGCGGTTAAAAATAATGAGGTAGATGAAAATGCCACACTTAATTTACTGAAATCGCCACCTAAAAGCGCCAAACTTAGTGGGATAAAACTCCTACAAAATAAGTTTGATATTCTTATGACCTTTGGTGATGCCAAGCGACTGCTACAAAGTATTGCCATCACCAAAGTTAGACATTTTGCGGCACAGGCTAGGGCTTTGGATATCTCGGAATTTCAAGATATTAATTTACCCAAACGTCGGACGTTGCTGTTATGTCTATTGTACGAGGCACAGGTTAACACCCGTGATTATCTTGTCGATATGTTTATTAAACGTATCCTCAAGATTCAAAATAATGCTAAACAGCGATTGCAGGAATTACGCGACAAACATTTAACTGAAACATCAGAGTTATTGGCTACCTTTGGGCAAGTATTAAAAGCATCTACAAAAGCCAAGGAAACTCAGGATAATGCTGTTTTTGGAGAACAGGTGCAATCAATTTTGGATGAACATGGTGGTACAGAATTGCTGTTGCAAAAGTTGGATGAGATTGCAGCGTACAACACCAATAACCATTTACCGTTGATGTGGCGGTTTTATTCTGCCAATCGGAAAGCACTTTTTAGTTTGGTGGCTTCTCTAGATATTCTCTCTACTTCTGCTGATGAGTCAGTAATTGAAGCATTAAAGTTCGTGTTAGAAAATCAACACAAACGCGCCAAGTATTTACCTTTTGAGATTGATTTAGATTTTATTAGTAGTAACTGGCGTGCGCTAGTTGTAGAAGAAATTGATGGAACTCAGGTTTTGGTTCGTCAGCAGTTAGAAATTTGCATCTTTTCAAATCTAGCAACTGAATTTAAAACAGGAGATGCGTGTGTTGTGGGTTCGTCAAGTTATGCTGATTTCCGCGAACAATTATTGAGTCATGCTGAATGCGAACCTTTGATAGAAGAATACTGTCGCTTACTTGAATTTCCTGCTAACCCAGATGACTTTGTTAAACACCTACAAGATAAATTAGCGCAGGTAGCTTTCGTTGTAGATAATATTTGTGCGGTTGATAAACAATTCACTATCAATAAAGACGGAGAACCTGTACTTAAAAGAATCCCATCGCTAGCTCAAACGGATGAAGTGGAAGAATTAGAATCAAAAATTCGGGCTTTGATGCCGGAGCGCAGTATCTTAGAAATTCTTTGCAATGTTGAGCATTGGTTGAATTGGACAAGGCATTTTGGTCTATTTTCAGGAAACGAACCAAAAATATCTGATCCTGCTGAACGTTATATTTTTACTACCTTTAGCTACGGCTGTAATCTTGGCCCTAATCAGATGGCTCGTCATTCCCAAGGTGCAGTGACAAGTCACATGATTTCTTATACAAACCGTCGCCATATTAGTGCTGCCAAAATTGAAGCTGCAATTCGGGATATTATCAATACTTACAACCGTTTTAGTTTACCGTCTTGCTGGGGTACAGGGAAAAAGGCTGCTGCTGACGGAAGCAAGTTTGAGATATACGAGAATAATTTACATAGCGAGTATCACATCCGCTACGGCGGTTACGGTGGTATCGCTTATCACCATGTCTCTGACAAATATATTGCTTTGTTTACCCACTTTATCACCTGTGGTGTGTGGGAGGCTGTCTATATTTTGGATGGGCTGTTGAAAAATCTCTCAGATATTCAACCAGATACTTTGCACGCAGATACTCAAGGTCAATCTGGGCCTGTGTTTGCTATTTCTTATTTTCTCGGTATCAAATTGATGCCGCGTATCCGTAACTGGAAAGATTTAACTTTTGTTCGCCCCAGCGCAGATGTTACCTACAAGCATATCGAACCGTTGTTTAAGGGCGTGGTCAATTGGAATTTAATCAAGACTCATTGGTATGACATGATACGTGTAGTACTGTCAATTAAGGCAGGCAAGGTGATGCCTTCGACGCTTCTACGTAAGTTGGGTAGTTATAGTAAGAAAAATCGACTTTATCAAGCTTTTCTTGAGTTGGGCAAGGTAGTACGAACAATGTTTTTGCTCGACTATGTTTCTAATGTGGCTCTTCGGCATGAGATTACAGCGATAACGAATATTGTGGAGATGTATAATGCTTTTCTCGACTGGGTGTTTTTCGGTAAGCTGGGAGCGATTACTGAAAATGATCCTATTGAGCAGGAAAAGCGGCTGAAATATCTTGATTTGGTAGCAAGTGCAGTTATTTTGCAGAATACGGTTGATATGTCGTTGGCTATCCAAACGTTGATGTCACAGGGAGAATTGATTCCCATGCGACACCTTGCAGCAATGAGTCCATACATAACAAGACATATCAAAAGATACGGTGACTATGTGGTGAATTTACATAATATTCCCCAACCATTGGAAGCTGCTATTAATCTGCCACCAGAAATCTTTGAAACATAGATATACCAACGGTTTCCAGACCATCTTGCAGGTTTTTACACGTATCTCGGCTCAATACCAATCAAGAGGCAATTTCTAATGATTACACAAACTTCAGCCCCTACGCCAACAAAAGATCCGTTAACCACACAGGATCGCCAAATCATTGCAACTATCGTCAATCAGTCAGACTACTCAAAAGAGTGCAAGCCCGAAGATGTAGTGACTATCTGGATAAACTCGGATGATATCGTGTGGGTAAAAATGACCCACGGTTATGCTCGATACCACAAGCACTGTTTCAAACGCGCTGTTGCAGAGGTAAAAGCGAGTCTTTCTGCTCCAGTGGAGTGCAATCACCAGGAAGATGAGGAATTAAAACAAGCTTCTGAGAAAATTGGCTTGTTGGGTGATTGTGATTGGTTATCGTTGAGCGTCCAATACCATTCTGATAAAGTAATCGGTCATGCTGGTTGTTATATTTCCCACAAGGCTCGATTATTTTCCCCATCGGCTGAATGGGATTTTACACTGCCGAAGTGGAATATGCCTGCTGCCATCTGTCCAGACTGCGAAGGACATGGGTGCGGTAACTGCTCCTATCGCGGTACTCGTGCAGAAGACTTGTGTACACCAGCGGACGGCTATCGACTAACTTATGTCGGCAAGACTGACCTTCAGACGGCTCACAATGTATATCTGGACGGTGAGTTCTTGGGCATACTCTTCAAGGTCAGAAACGCTGAGGAAGTCTGGGAAAACGACCCCAAGACATACTACTGGCGCTGTGGCGATGGAGTGCAGTATTGGAGCGTCAGAGAGGCTGTAGAAGCACTGTCCAGGGTAACTGCTCCGATTGAACTGCCGCAAGTTTGTCGGGAGTTGATAGCAGCGTAAGTAAAATGGTAGGTTTTAATGCCCACCATGTAACCATAACCAACCCTTGTAAAATAAAACACAGTTCGCTCTTACAAAATGACCCAACAACCTCACCAACCTCACGACAAATTTGCCAAGGAATTTTTAGAAGAGCTACTGGCTCCTTTGGGTGAAGTGAAAATTAACAGGGAAGTAACAGATGCAACAAGATTTGTAGATGTATTATTTTTACCTTCCCCACAAGCCCAAGCGGAAAATCTAGGATTGCTGGGAAGAATTGCTCTACTCAATACAACGCTACTGGAACCATTTCGGAATCAGCCCAGCAGGACGGAAGTACGTAACTGTTTCATGAAGTTGTTCACTGTGATTGCGGATTCTCAGCGCAAAGCCAAAAGAGAAGAAACTACCATTAGCGAAGATGATTTAGCTCGTTTGTGGATTTTGACACCTAGTGCTTCAGCCTCTCTGTTAGCAGATTTAGAGGTTAAGCTAGACTTAGAAAAGTGGATGACTGGAGTTTACTTTTTTCAAGAATGTTTCAGAGGCGCGATAATAGCGATCAACGAGTTACCCGTCACAGAAGAAACTCTATGGTTCAGGCTTTTGGGAAGAGGCACAGTACAACAGCAAGCAGTAAGTGAACTGGTTGCCCTTCCACCAGAGAATCTTGTCCGCCGTAATGTTCTTGAAATGGTTTACAGGTGGCGTATAAGCGTGATGACACAAACCGATTTAACTGAAGAAGATCAGGAGTTAATTATGAATTTAACAGAAGCTTATCAAGAAGCAAGAGCGCAAGCGGTACAGGAGGGAGTAGAGCAAGGAGTACAACTTGAACGCCGTCAAGTTGTAGAAAACTTGTTAAGATTCCGGTTTGGTTCTGTAGATGAAGAACTTTCAAAAGTAGTCGATAGTTTATTGCAGTTAACACCAGAAGAATTTACTCCCCTATGTCTTGAATTATCTCGTGAAGATTTGCTAGCAAGATTTAATCCACATCAATAATCTGTACAAAGCAAATAATTAGTAATAAAAAGCGCTTTTGTAGTAACAAGAGCGCTGTTTTATTGGCTCTGTACTTGATAGATACATCTGAAATCAACGGCTTCGCCAATGAGAGAGTGAAATCTGTTGATATTAAACAATGACCTATCAAGAAAATAATGCAGAATTACCCACTCAGAATTAAAGCTTCGCTTATTCTTTGCGAAAACTAACATTAAAGAAAGGCAGCAGCTACTATGACAGCTTTTGACTTTGATTCTGCTGAACACAAGTCATACCAAAAGACCCCAGCAGCCAAAAGTATTCCTTCACCCGCAGGCATTTGGATTGCTTACGAAAATCAACAATTAGCAGGATGGTACAAAAATAAAGAACTAGTTGGTGGGAAAGAGTATAAAGTTCTCACTAACAAGTTGGACGAAAATGATGAAAAGATAGGCATTCCTGGCGCTCTTTATAGACAACCAAGAATACTTGTGATTGGGCGATCGCCTCTGCTATACGGAAACGATAGAAAGGTGATTGGAGTTTGGCGTAGCAGTGATGGTTTGGACAAGAACGCCTACAAATTCGGTAGGCGGTATATGGTGATTTTCGTCGATGCCCAAAATCTACCTCTTCATATCGCACCAGTACAAATAACTGCTTGGGGAGTGTTTCAAGTTTCGTTTGATCAACAACTAATGGCATTCCGTGAAACCTGCGAACAAGCTTATGCAAGTTTTCAAGGCAAACATCACCAACCGAAGAATTTACTTTGGCATTCGATGTGGGTATTTTGTCCCACATTGAAAACAGAGAAACGTGAAAAAGGGGGGCAAACTTCCAATGCCTGTGTATGTACTGGATACGAAAAGCCAACTGCGCTCAACTGGGAAAGTTATTGTATTGGCAAGAAACCAATAGCTCAAGAAATTGCCCTTGTGCATAATTCCATCAGCGATTGGTGGAAAAAAGGATTACCTAAAAACGACTTATCAGGAGCAGCTACGTCTCATGCACTTGATCGTAATCAATTGATGATGGAGTCACAACGATTGATTGAAGCTTTAGGTTGGAAAGAGGAAGAGGGCAAACAGTTTCTCATAGACAACTATGGGAAAAAAGGAAGGCAGTCACTAACTAACGAAGAATTTGCTAACTTCGTCAACAAATTGCAGTCTATGCAAGCAAATTATGATGATGAAGTTGGTTACTGGCAGGATGTGCCTTCTTAATAACCAAATACTTCTTGAGGTGATTGTAGCAATTGTGTTCGCCTTTATGCTTCCTTATTTACCTTCAAGTAGGGACGCATATTTGATCAGTTCTCAAGTCTTGTCTACAGATAACAAAGAAAAGGAAAGGGAAAAAGTTTTTCTTGTGAGAGTGACTTAATAATTCTTGAATCCCTTTTTCCTCTTTTGATTGGACTGTATATCAATCATTTAAAATAACCCCATGAGAACAATAATCGTTCACCCTAGTATCGAAAACTTACAGCAGTTTTCTGACTCGTTCGACATTGAGAAACTATTGCAATCTAAAGGAATTCTGCCGTGGCTTTTAGCAAATGGCTGGAAGTACGACGACGAATCTTGTTTGATTGCAAATATCGTTGATGAGTCAACAAGTCTTGATGAAGTTTGGGAATCAAACGAGTTTGATTTTAATGCTCTGCCTGATGAATCAAAGGAAAAATTGAATCAGATTATCCGTGAAAAACTCTCCAGTCAAACTGATTAAATCTGACTGGAGAGAAAAATCGATTCCACAAAAGATTATCACACACTCTACTTCAATAGTAATCAGATGGAATTAAATTTGATTAAAGTCTACGACTCAACGCTTTTAAGCTCCTCAAAAGTTTACCAAATCGACGGTACGCTTTCTCGATACTTGGGTGATGAAGGTACTATCCAACATCCACAGTATCTATTTGTACCTCTGCCAAATCAAAGAAAAAAAGTCAGCTTTCGACTAAATCGAAACAAACTCATGACTCGCTGTTACGAAGTCGAAGGCATGGTTTATCAAAAGCCTGTGGTACAGGATAATTCACAGCAACTTCAACTATTTTGAGTTATGTCAATACATAAACCACCAGTCATTAAAAGGCATATTCGCCTACAAAATAGCTCTAAAAAAGTAATCTATAGAGCTACTAAAGACATTCACAGATTGAGAAATACTCACAAAGAAAGCTTCGCTTAATCGAGAGTGAAAACAATGATTGAGGTGAATAATCATGGTACAGGCAATTGACAACCCTATTGCTGCAAATTTCCTGACTGATGCAGTAGTCGAGCGCCATAATTTCTCACAGTTAAATAAAACCCGTATTCGGTTTCGCATTCAGCTAAAGAAAAGTACAAAATCTGCTGCACCTAAATGGGCAGATGTACTTAAAGCTGAGGTTTCCGAAATTGAATCAGACCTTGTGAAAGTTACAAATTCCGAAGTCGGTTTGCGGGGTATCAAGGTCTTCAAAAAGCTAGATGAAGCTGCTGCCCAACTGAGGCAAGAGATTACTTCGGTTCAAGAATGGATGTCTGCTGATACTGGTGATTGGATTTGTCCGATTGATTTGGCTCCACTCGTCTGGAATCAGTTAATCAATATCAGAGATAATATCGCCCCTGGTTTACGAAATCAATTAAAAGCTGATTACGAAGCAGGACTTCTTGATTATCAAGAGCGGATTGACCAGTTTCTCTCACTCCATACTTGGGAATTATCGCAGGATAAGCAAGAATCAGTCAAAGCCAACTTGTTAAGAGCATTCCCAACTCTGACCGATCTTGAAGACTATTTGCAAGTCGTTATTGGTCGTCCGGTGATTATCCCGGCATTGTCCGAACAACTCAATCAGCAACAAGCCGAATGTCTTGACCAGATTACCAAGTTCATCCAACAGTATGACCAAAATCTGGAGCAACGATTAAGGGAATCTGCTCTAGCTGGCGGTGAACAACTTGCCGCGCAACTCCTTGAAGAGTTGGCTGATTGGGAGCCAGGGAGGAAACCCATACAGTTTAAAAGAAAAATGGAGCGTCATCTGATGAAGGTTCAAGTGCTACTGGCAAACGCTTCACCGGAGGCAGGCAGTAGCTTGGAGGCGATGATGGCGCACTTAGATTCTATCGTTAATGATCCAGCGATTGAGTCCAAAAATCTTGGTTCTGATACGCGCAGTCAATTGCAGCAAAAGATGCAAGAGATTCGCACCAAGTTGTTAGATGAACAACGCAATCTACAATCACTTGCGACTGACGACGTGGGCTTATCGAAAGCTACCGTGATGTCGTTTAAGTTCCGGTAAAAAACAGTCTTGGGCGAGGGTGAATTCGCTCAAGACTAAATACCTTAAACGAAAAATGCATATAGCATATAAACCTCAAAAGAATACCGCACTTCTACCGCTATAGGAACAAAATTCTCATGTCACACTTCTCAACCGTTAAAACTAAACTTGCTAACCGTGAATGTCTTATTTTTGCACTCACGGATCTAAACCTATCACCACAAGTTCATGAAGAAACGCAGCCACTAAAAGGATACTACGGCGGCTCTCAAGGACAAAGCGCTGAAATCATCGTATCTGGTCTTACCATAAAAGCCCGTGCAGACATCGGATTTAAGTGGAATCAGTCAAGCGGTGTGTACGAGGTCATACACGATAGTTACGAAACAGTTCCAAAGTTGGGACAAGACTTCTTTAGTAACAAGTTGATGTTGGCTTACGGACAACGGATGGTGAGAGCTAAAGCTGCCGAGTTACAAGAGCAGTTTGGGGAATGCAGTATTGCCGAAGGAACCAATGGAACTGTGCAAACTCTACGGCTGACTTTTGCTGGACATCAAGAAGTTCAACAATATGTAAGGAGATAAACATGGAACGTTCAGTTTTGATTCATTTTGACAGCGCTACAGGTGAAGTGAAAGTGGAAGCGGAAGGGTTCGAGGGATTGAGTTGTTTATCGGCTACACAACCATTTGAAGAAGCACTTGGAGTTGTGGGCGATCGCACATTTAAAGATGAAGCCCAAACCCAACAACTTCGGACTACGAACAGTAATCAAACACGTTTGCGTCAGTAATCAGTCATCAGTTACCAGTCTTAACTCGGCTGGTAACTGCTGATCATAAAGGCTTCGCCATTTCATAAGTGAAATATTTGAATAATTGACATGAAACTCTCAAATCTTCTCTCCACACTTGATTCCCAAATCCCGATCGCCGCAGTTGATGTCCTGTCCCCCGATGAGGCAACTATCATTCAGTGGTTGACAACCGAAGCTAAAGAAAAACTCAACAGTCCAGTTTTCTTTTGGAACCTGGGAGTATCCAGCCTGGAGCAATGCCTGATTGCACCGGATGGTGGGCTGGTGTTTAAGTCAGTGCCAGAGTACAAAAGACCTGCTCATACAGATCCGTTGCTGTTCGTATTCGACTATATCAATAACTTTGATGGCGTTGGCGTGTTTATTCTGGGGGACATACACCCATTTCTTGGCAAGAATTCCCCACAGATGAGTTGGGAAATCTTGACCAGAGTGAAAAACCTTTACCATCGGCTCAAACCTACAGAAAAACGGATCGTGCTACTGGGTCAAAACATCGAACTACACGATTCTTTGTTAAGGCTCATCCCCTACTGTGAAGTGCCACTACCGAACATTGGCCAAATTCAAGACCACTTCGAGTCATATCTGGTTTTTCTTGAAGAATCTGCTACTGAGCAGGATGTCACATTTCGAGTGTCCCTGAGTTATGAAGAAAAAGAAACCTTTGCACGGGCAGCGCTGGGACTGACGTTAGAGGAAGTCAGCGATTTCTTGCGACTGACCGTTAAAGAGCGTTTGAGCCGGAATGGTATTTTGATTGATGCCACAGTTACGCCTCTAATAGTCGAGTACAAAACTCGGCTGCTGGCTCAGATGGGAATTGAGTTAGGCAAACCTGCAACTATCCCCTTTGGCGGACTCGATTTACTGCGCGAATGGCTGATGAGGCGGCGGCGACTGTTCACTATTGAAGCGCGATCGCTGCATCTGCCGCAACCCAAAGGCGTATTGTTGGCGGGGCCTCCCGGAGTTGGTAAAAGTTTACTTGCTAAAAACATCGCAACTATACTGAATCTACCACTCCTACAACTTGATATTGCGTCCCTCCTTGGTTCTCTAGTTGGTGAATCTGAAGGCAATGTCCGCCGCGCACTTAAAACGGCTGAAGCTATTGCCCCATGCGTATTATGGGTTGATGAGATAGAAAAAGCACTTTCGGGGATTGGTGACACAAGTGGAGTTTCCCAGCGAATCCTGGGAAATCTGCTCACATTTATGAGTGAGTGTACGGCTGGCGTGTTTGTTGTAGCTACCTGCAACGACCCGTCAGCACTACCAAGTGAACTCAAGAGGAAGGGAAGATTTGATGAAAACTTTTTTGTTGACTTACCAACCGAACCGGAGCGATGTCAAATCCTGAAAATTCACCTGGAGCGTTTTGGCATTGTGGTCGAAGGCGAATATCTGGAAGCGATCGCTGCAAACACCGCGAAGTTTTCAGGAGCCGAACTGGAAACTCTAGCAGCAGAAGCGGCACTACTGGCGTTTGACGAAGGGCGACCGCAGCAAGTGACGCTGGGAGATTTAGAAAATTGCAGCCATTCCATTACCCCACTTGCCGTTCAGGATGCGGCGGCAGTGGAGCGAATGCAAGCTTGGTCTAAGACTGCGAGGGCAGCAAGTAGTCCTGTCATCGGGGCGAAACAAGCGTCTTTGCGTACTGCCAAGTTTCGCAACATGAACTGATGAGAAAGCGATTGTCTTCTGATTCTATGGGGCGATCGCTCTTTCTTTTGCTAATTGATAACAGCCAATTAACATAGTTAATAAGGTGAAGAAATATGACAACAGACTTAGTTACTTATTACGGGCAGACTCCAATCATTGACCAATTGGTTGATAATTATGGCGCATATTTGGAGAAATTAGACAGAGAAACCAAATTGTTGCTTCGGATGGCGTTAACAAATTATGTATTTATGCAAGAAAGGCATGAGCCGAGCGGTTACACACTAATAGAAGCTTCTAGAGATGCACTTTTTGTCAGATTTATTGGCATGGATATGCCACAAGTTTTGGTGGATATTTGCTCACACTTAAAAGGGCTGACACAAGATGAAGCTGAAACTATATTATCCGCTTTACAGCATCAAATTCGATGGGGCAATGCCCGTCAAGCCGTGAGTTGACAGGGTAAGAAACATGGAAATCTATTTAGTTTTTGTTGATGCAATTCAAAACAGCAATAAATTCTGGGCGGCCATTGTCGAAGATGGTAATTTAACAGTCCAGTGGGGTAGAGTCGGCTATCAAGCACAGGCTAAAGTCCACACATTAGGCAATCATCAGAAAGCCATTGCTAAATTTCATAATTTAGTAGCAGAAAAGAAAGCTAAAGGCTATAGCGAAAGTCAGCCAGAGATTGATGCTAGCCGCAGTGTTGTAGACATTAGACGAGCTATTCAATTGTTGAATATTATCCGTCCGGCTGTTGCTCTCCAGAATTTTGGTGATACCTACATATCTGCTCTTAATGAATATCTGAAAATTGTCCCAACACCTTTGGGGATGCAGATAAATTATCACAGAGTTTACCGCACAGTAGCAGATATTGACTATCAGCCAGAGTTGCTTAATTCCCTGTTAGCGACACCTGCACCAATTGCTGCTGCTGTGGCTGTTGGTCATGCCCCTGAAGCAACAGCAGAAATTAAGGTAGTCAGTCTCAAGACTATCAGTAAGAACTTCTGGCGACATTTGTAATTGTAAAGACCCGGATGTAAGCTTTTGATAAAAATAGGAGCAAAAAAAATGTCTAACACAGCAACACTACATTATGATTATTCATCTGAAGAGGACGAAGAATTAAGTTGGTTGTGGATAGCAAAAATGAAAGAGCCAGGACTACCTGAACCTTATTGCTATTCACTGCTTTTTAGCGCCGAAGGAACTCATGCAGCAACGTTAATTAAAAATTTTCAGCCTTTATCTGGAGATGAAGCACAAGATTATGCCAAACAATTAGCTTTTGGCTAAATAAAAAATAGAAGCTAAATATCCCTCAGTGCAGTATGTGCTGGGGGATATTTCTAACTGACTTTCAGCTTAATCGCTTGTTTGTCCTTTTGGTTGTTTCGTATGACATAGCTTAATCATTAGAATATTTTTTCTGAATATGGGAATTTTATGTAAATTTAACCACGTTGACCTGATGAAAGTTTACAATATAATTACTGAAACTAATCTAGTTACAACCAACAGGCTTTGGTTTGACCCATGACTGATAATAAACAAGTTGTCTGCCAACTCACTCAACAAAAACCAAAACGTGTTTTGGTTGTAGCTCCAAGTGAACTAGCTATCCATCATCGTCACAGGCAATCCTTTCAAACACCGCTTACTTTAAGCAATTGCATTCTCAAATTCATCGCTAAATTATCCATCGTCAGCGCGATGTTGTTTGGGATCAGTGCGTTGGGCTACTGGGGATTAGAAATTGTTGAAGCTAATACAATCCCAAAAATAGAACACAGATACGATTGGCGAACCCAAAAACATATTTGTTTCGGTTGGATGCTAGTTACTTTTTCTAGCTTTCTTGGAAGTGCTTCTTTTGGTAACGAGTCTCACTAATCAGTTCCAGAGGATAGAGTTCATAATAAAAATTCATCACTCAAAAGTCATAATTGAGAAGCAATTCAATATGATTGGTAGATTGATTTATGAAAATTTCTGTTGGTATTATTGTCAGAGAGTTAAGCAGCCTTAAAAATTAATGCGACGATAGATTTCAGTCAGTGGAATTTCTACGTTTAAACTGTGCAGCATAATTGTCCGCTCAAAGTGAGAGTGAACTTGCCATAGCCAGCGATCATTACTGTTACGATCCAAATTATGATACTGCTCAATGTAGGGTTCAGTTTGGCTGACAAGCACATATTCACAAAAGCTGGCAACAGAGCGATATTTTCTGAACTTATCCACTCGATCATAAGCTTCAGTAGATGGCGATAAAACTTCGACAATAAGCATTGGATTGAGAATTTCATCATTGCGATTGCCATTGAACTCTGGTTCGCCATTCACAACCATCAAATCGGTATAAGTCCCACATTGATATTCAGGAATCCAAACTCGCAAGTTGCTGTTATACAAACGAAAATCGGTGTCTCTCAATAAAAACCCTAGAGTTATTAAGAAGTTGCTGGCGATCGCGCTATGAGTAACCGATCCTCCCGACATAGTAATAATCTCTCCGTTGCGGTATTCATGGCGTTCTGGACTGGTTTGTTCCATAGCCTGATACTCGTCTAAGGTAAGGCGAGTTGTTATTACTTCTGGGGGACTGGTTTGAGCAAAGACCACAATCAGACCTCTTGAATAATTACCTTTAAAACTATTATCTGCAACGCCAGGAGAAATTGCTAATGAACAGTGGAATGCCGCAGTTTCCAAGTGGGGCTACAATGTGCTTCCATCGGCTGCTTGCTGATGTGTTTTATTGCCTAAAGGCAAGAATTCATTCAAAAAGTATGCTTATCGTGTCGGATCGTCACTGACTTGAACAATCAGCTTGCCGAAGTTTTTCCCTTGTAGTAAGCCGATGAAGGCGTGCGGGGCGTTTTCCAGTTTCTGTACTACATCTTCCTTGTACTTGAGCTTACCTTCTTGCAACCACCCAGAAACGTCTTTGACAAACTCTGCCTGTCGATGTTGGTAATCACTCACAAGAAATCCTTTGATTAACGCCCGTTTAACCAACAGCGGCATTAAATTAGGGCCAGGAGGAGAATTTTCGGCATTATACTGTGAGATTAAACCAACCAATGGGATTCTTGCTCCTTGATTAATGTGCTGCAACACCACTTCTAAAATCGGGCCAGCTGTATTATCAAAGTAAACATCCACCCCATTCGGACAAGCGGCTTTTAGGGCTGAAGTCAGTTCTTGAGTTTTACGGTTAATACAGGCATCAAACCCTAATTCTTTCGTCACATAATTGCATTTTGCATCACTCCCAGCGACTCCTACCACCCGACAGCCTTTGATTTTGGCAATTTGACCCACTACAGAACCGACTGCACCAGAGGCGGCAGAAACAACAACCGTTTCACCAGTTTTGGGTTGCCCAATATCAAGCAGAGCAAAGTATGCCGTCATTCCGGGCATTCCCGTTACGCCCAACGCATAGGAAATGCGAGCTTGATTGGGGTCAAGCTTACGTAAAGTTTCACCTTTCGATATGCCATAGGCTTGCCAGCCGTCATAACCAAGTACAAAATCTCCGGTTGAGAATTGGGGATGGTTAGATTTCATCACTTGGCTAACTGTGCCTCCGACCATCACAGACCCCACCTCTACTGGAGCAGCATAAGACTCGCGATCGCTCATACGACCCCGCATATAAGGGTCAAGGGAGAGGTAGATCGTCCGATTGAGGACTTCACCTTCCCCTGGTTCTGGAATTGGTGTTTCGACAAGGGCAAAGTCGCTCTCTTTCGGCTCTCCAAGCGGACGGCTTTTGAGTAAGATTTGTTGGTTAATTGAATTAGTCATTGGCTGTGTCTGCTTATTTACTGATTTTTTCTATCAAAACTACAAGTCGTTTTGAAAGCACCCTTATTACAGTAGCTTGTCTAATGTAATAAGCAGCGAATCCGTTTGCCTGTAGCGTGATAGACCGCGTTGGCGATCGCTACTTTTCCCTACATCAATACTTCTCACGCTAAATGCTAAATTTTATTTAGCCACCCAGCAGGAGTTTTCTTTTTCTTATGTGGTTCTGGTCTGCCGATTCAGTAGAACAAGAATTATTTGATTTGTACGCTCCAGCCCTGCAATCGCTTGGCGTAAATTTTAATGACGAGCAACTCCAAGACACTCTAGAAGCAGCAAGCTATGGTTTAGAAGATGCTTTCAGGAGCGCGATTGTTTATATGCTTTGGCTCGAAGAAAATCTAAAACCGATCTACCCGACTGCGATACTAATCGAGGCACTTGCAAATCAATGGCGCACCAAGTACTGGAAACGGGAGTATTTAGAACTTGAACAGTTGCTCTCACCCGGAACGCGCTGGTGGAGGGCAGCAGTGGATAAGTGGGGTTACGACGAGCGTAATCAATTGGTTGCAGACATATTTTACGACCACGGGCAGGAATTTATCAAGTTCCGAAATGGTAAAGAAATTCTAGTTGACACCGCTTATAAGTGGGGATGGGAGCGAGTCGCAGATTATGCGTCCCCGTTTTCAGAAAATAATTGGCCGCTTGGCAGTATCAATGCAAGGGAATCTTGATCTAGCACTATAACTTATTCAAGAAAGCCAAAACTTTTTCCTGCCAAAAATTAATACGATTTGCTCTTGTTGCTGGCTTGCCGATGAGGTTAGACCATGTTTTATGATTTGCAGGGCTAGGATGAGGGAACTCAAAATGATTTCCGCTTAACCCTATGCTGTTTACTGTTGTAGTTGCTACTTGTCCCCAAGTGATAACAGCAAGGGGTTCAAAAATTTCTAACTCTGCCTTCAAAATTTTAATGAAGCGCTTTTGGTCTTGTTCAATTAGAGGGATATTATGGTTTCCATTATTAGACTCACTAACCCAAATTTTAAACACATCTGTCAAATAAACTCGATATCCCTCATTTAGTAAAACTCTGATCAGGTCAAAGTAAAGCCTCGTACTGCGATGTTTTTCACGGCAATAGTTTAGGTGTAAAGCGTATGGCGTTCCAATAGTAATTTCTTCTACTCTTTCTTTACTTTGCCGTCGAGGGTCTTGTCCAAGTATAACAACTGTTCTTTTTTCCAAAAAATTATCATTTTGTTCAAGTATACTGGGTATATCCACTCCGATTAGTCAAGCGTCATCATAGGATTTTTGAAAACTTTCACTAGATGAATGAAAGATATCTCTAGAAAGAGTATGTTCAAGAAAGCCTTCCATCTCAAACTCTTTTCGCATTGTTTCATATAGTGGAGATAAATGATTTTGTGAAATAGTAAAAACTTCAGATAACTGCTGGTACAAATACTCAAACTCATTGCCTCTAAACTGTGAAAATAAATACTCAGACATATATATATTAATATTGTAGATAAACTATTCAGATAGATTACCCACTTTCACCAACAAACAATCAAAAAGTAGAATTATTTAGTTTTTTGACTACAAATACCAGAGACAATTGAACTATGACATTTTATTAACAAGTCTTAAGTTAATTGCTTCCAGTCCCAATCTAATGGCATTTGAACGACAATTATGAGTAACCCTCTTTCCCATCCCGAAGATCCAGACTTCCATTCATCTATTCAGGAGAATCTAAAACAGCTTTCTGCTCAGTTGGGATCTCCTTTGTCCGAATTATCAGTCATGGAAATATACCAGAATGCGTGCGATCTACTGAGCCACGTTTCTCCATCACCTCTTACTCTTGCCCGCGTTGCTGGAACATTACTCGTCTATCGAGTCCAGGACACAGAACCGGAAGAATTTGAGTGGTTCAGTACCCAGGTGAAACAATGTCTAGACGAAGAAGAAGTTGAGGAGTTGATTGAATCAATACATCGCACGGATGCTTTGTAATTGCTGAAAAAGCGGGAGTTTCGCGCACATCGGATACCGTCGCATCATCTCTTGCAATTCCACTACCTTACCTTGGGGCGTATATACAGTTTCCCCAGACAGCGCAATTACAATCCTTGCCACCTCAGCGACTCAAAGGGAGCGATCGCAGTAGAGTTCACCTGACCATCTTCCAAATTCATATCCTAGTTCTGATGGTTCCTTTTCCAGTACATTTAGCAGTAACTCTACATATAATTCTGTGACTTTACGATGATTACCTTGTTCTCGCTTATCTTTTAAACTTTCTAGGTTATCTGCGTCTCCATGAACACACCAATATGCTACGCTTCGGTATGCACAACCTAAAAAAGTGCTAATCTCTTGGTACGTTTTGCCATCATTCATCAACAACAGCATTAATGCCCGTTCTCGTAGATGCTTGTCCGCACTTTCTCTGACGGCTTGTTGTAAATTTTCTTGTTGACCTAGTGAGAGAAAACCTCTAGCTGGCATGGCAGTAAATACAATACTTATCCAATTTCTATTTTATGCAAATTAAAGGTACAGCAGCTTATTTCAGCATATTACGCACTGGTCGAATGCTGTAGATAAGATTCGATACGCCCAGGCTGTAGATGCAGCAGTTGGACTAGACCAATTTATGAAGGTGGCAAGGGTATCAACAACGGCTACAGAACAACCACTCACAGAAGAGGAGTTGCTAGACAAAGAATTTGACGCACTAACGAGTGACGAGTGGGAGCGGTTAAACAGATACGTTCCAGAAACTAGAGATTTAGTTGCAGCGTAAGGAAACGGGTGGGTAGTAAGACCCACCTATGTAGGAAGGAGCAAACTTAAATTTTATCCAAATAGAACACCACAATTCATCGGATAAGCCAATGGAACCGATAGAAATACTGAAGCAGTTCAACTCATGTTACGTAAATATTCAAGCGATTGCACAAAATGAAACTTGGCTTTTGTTGATTGCTGATAAAAAGATTGACCCAGAGGCAGCAACTCACTTGGGCGATACATTGCATTATTTGGGCGAGGTTATGGGTTGTGTGGAAGAAGTCGTTGAGGTCAAGTTTAATCAGGAGGCAGAATAATGCAACCAACAATCACCATCCCATACGGTTGGAAATATCCACACTTCACCTTGGGACAGCGTACAGAACAGGGAATTATCATCGGCATGAAGTATTACCTGAGCGATAGTCTTTTAGCTTATGAATACGATGAAGGCTGGCGTTATCTAGTCATGCCTGACATGAATTCTATTGAAGAAGAGAATCACTTAGAAAACGAGATTAAATTGCTCAAACCCCAGGAATTGAAAACACTTCTAGAAGCAGAGATTAAAAAGCGGCTATATCAACTCGAAGTGCTGAAATACGAGTTAAAAACAATTCCTGGAATTGTCATGAATAAGAATTAAGAAGTCAGAAGTCAGAATCAAGATACTCGTAGACTTGTAGACTCGCTATTATTCAGGAATTCAGACCTGTGGCTTTCTTGTTGACCACTAAAATTTCTTGTTTTGTGGGGATGCAAAATGCTGATTATTCACTAGCTTTCTCGGTAACAATACCTTTCCTATATTCTGACTCCTGACTCCTGACTCCTGAATTCTGTTGATAAATAACTAAGTCGAACAGTATCCAGTATCAACGCAATTTTTAGCAACAACAACGCAATTATGGAAACCATCAAAATCAACAACAGCGTCTTTCTCATTCCACCCAGCCAACCTAAACTACAAGCCAATTGCGCTAAGGAATATGGTCAATTCCTTCTCGATTGTCCTCCAAAACTGACGATTCTTGAAGCACAAGCCGGAGGATATCTCAAAGGTAACAAGGCTGACTTTGCAATCGCAATCTCTCGCCCTGACCGTCCATTGACCATCAACGAGAACTTTACCAATGAACCATTTACTGAACTGTGGGTCATTCCTGTGAGTGGTGGGTTAAAAGACCAGTTCAAAGGGCCAGCCTCCATGCTGCTTTCTTTCCTGATCCACCGCCGCAGTAAAGACAATTTTGCTGGATTGTACAACCACTTCGCCCATCGTGCCTTTCAGCAGTGGTGTGAAGATGGAATGCCGGGAGATCCAAAAGAGTTTTGTTATGCAGCGATCGCTTCGGTACTGAAAAACTACATTTTCTGCGCCGAGTTTCAGAAAGTGGAAGGGACATTAGGAACGTACTGGTTTATTCAGTGGAGCTATCGCAATCCTCAATCTGATTTTGAGAAGGATGCTCTCGTTGCAGCAGAGATGATTCGTAGTGGTGCTGAATCTGGGGCAACACTCCATTGGGTGACGAATGATACTTACGAGCGATGGGCTAGTAACGCTGTCACTGCACCAGCATTACCCGCGGTTTCGGAGACTGAAGCGAGGGCATCTCTGCAAGGACAGAATCAGACAGCAATGCCGCAAGGAAAACGGCAATTAGACACGAAAAAGGCGATTCACCTTTGAGTCGCCACTATATAAACTAGCAGCAAAAACGAATAATGAAAATCGGTACTGTCTCAGTTAGTTATTCCAGAAAATTTAACTTGGGCAACTACGAATCAATCGAATTAGGTTGTTCGCTTTGGGCACAAGTGGAAGATGAAGAAGATGCGGACGGTGTAGTTCAATTTCTTTATCATCAAGCAAAAGCAGCAGTTAAAGAGGCTGCAATGCCTGTGATTAAAGCGAACGAATTCCAAATTAGTAAAGCCAAATCTCAAAAGAAGGTGACAACTGATTTCGGTGACATGGAGGATTTATGAAACAACTAACAGGTTTTATTCCGATTGCCGCATTACCTGAATCTACTACGGCTTCTGCTAAACAACAGCTAATAAAAACAATTGAATGGCTCCACAAAGAAGGTGCTGCTACTGAAACCAACCTCAAACTCTTAACTGCAATTGTCGAATCTATTCTTTGCTCGGAAGAATCATACAGCAGATTTTACAGTGTGGGTTTGATGCAGCGATTGAGTTTTTCGACACCAATTCTCAGAACTGGGACTTTGAAGAATCAATCTCATCACATCATAATCCTAGAAATTGGGATGGTTATAAAAGGTCACAAAGCAACCACCGTCATTGAGTGCCGGAGAATATGGAGACTTGAAAAGCAGCCCTAGTTGACCCGATCTGGTACAGAAATCGTATCAAAATCATCCTTGGTTCTCAGATTCTCCCTGTTGTAGTTGTTGCACTACTTCTACTGATAAGTCAGTCAGCCGAGCGATCGCATCAACAGCCATGCCCTCTTTTAAGAGATTAACAGCAATTTGACGGGCTTTTTCATCGCTACCTTCGGTCTTTATTGATTGATAAACCACTGATTCGCGCATAATGTCCTTCCTGAATAAACGGCCAATCACTTCTTGTTCTAATACTAACCCAGCCAGGATTGCTGAGGCAGCAGCAATATTACTTTGTGTCCGACGATCAGCAATTTTATCAATACTTTCAGATGCAAGTTGTAGTGTACCAACCTTGTTCTCAGTGGCACTCAAAACTGCAAAGGGGAGTAATCCTGGTGCTGCCAAAAATACCTCTGGGGGTTGCTCCCACAAACGAATTACCGTAAATTCATGTCGTAAACTTTCAGTGGTAAAAGTTGTTTGATACACCTTCTCTGATTCAGTTTTGGCTAAGTAAATTACCACTTGATGCATTCGCTTATTGGGAAAACGGCGATACACCCTTAAACGATAATCAGCCATCCGAAACGGCATATCGTCATCGGGTTTGGTCTGGAATTCAATGTGGAGAACAACTTCATCTGACTGCAACAAGATTAAAGCATCAGCACGAATAGGTTCTAAAGACAATTCTGTAGGACTTAATTTGGTTAAAGTAATTGGTTCTCCTAATAACCAAGTAGCGAAATCAGGAGAATACATTTCAGCGATAAATTTACAGGTGTTATCAAACATAAACCAAGTTTATCAAATGATAAGGCAGTTTCAGCATTAAAGTCATAACTCACCAGATGTACTTCCATATCAGGCTGTTCATCCAATGATTAAAAATGGCTAATCTTCCATCAATTAATTCAGTTGTCAAAGTCATTAAAGCATTGGGAGAACAAGACCCAAGGTTAGGGTAGTAATTCAGTATTCAGCACATGAATGGTTTGTGTTCATTTCCCAGATATGCCACTTGGTCAAGGATTTTTTTTCAATTCACATTATTTACAGATTCATAGAGTCATAGCCAAGATTATGCCCAGAAGATCCACTCATTCCACCCCTACTGACCAGTCCTCATTGTGCCTACAATATCTCAATCGTTGTGGTGGTAGCGCTAGATTGTGTCATATCAACTTCAGTCTTAGTGTGATTCAAATGTTAGTCAATCAAAGAAAAGTAAAGATTAAGAATACTGGTGCAGGGTTTTTTATTGAATTGGAGGATGCAAAATGAGAACCCATAAAGTAACTCATCAATCATCTTTGCCTTCAAACAATCGTAATAAATTAGTTCTTCGTCGGACTCGAAAAAGATTCAACTCCAGGATTTTTTTCGACCGCATCATAGAAACAACTGCAATTGTATCCCTACTTTTTACCGGATTTGCGGGAGTAGGGGCGATGGGGTGCTGGGGAATGGAGATTGCTACAAGTTCTCAATATTGGCAGCATCAGAAAAAGACCTACTTGGGTGCAATGCTGGTCAGTTTTTCCGCCTTCTTGGGCAGTTCTTTAGTCGGAGCAAGTTTTAGTATTAAACGGGATAAATTTTAGGGAGGGAATCAGCCATGAAAGAGTTAAAGATAGGACAAAGAATATCCTGACAAACTAAACATTGCCGGACAAAGGTTTGTATTCTCTTCAAAAAAGTTTAAAAACACAAAATGTCGATAAATTATGTACCTCCAAGAGTCGCTGTTACCAAATTGGGGGTCAGCACCCAAACACTCGAAAGGTGGCTTGAGAACGGGAAAATCGAAGGTATCTTTACCCAAGGAAGGCAAAGACGATATAACCTGGATTCAATTATCCCTGTTCGACGCGGTAATCCCGCAGATGAACGAGTCACCTTGTTATATGCCAGGGTTTCAAGTCGCGGTCAGAAAAACGACCTATCTCAACAGGTTGAGTTTCTTCAGTCTCGTTACCCCAACGCAGAAATCATTACCAACATTGGTTCAGGACTCAACTTCAAGCGAAAAGGTCTTCAAACCTTACTGGACAGAGTTCTCACAAACTCTTGCAAACTTATTGTCATTGCCCACAAAGATCAGATTTGTCGCTTTGGGTTCGATCTTATCTCATGGCTGTGTGCTAGACAGCAAACTGAGATATTGGTTCTCAACCAAACGAACCTCAGCCCAGAGCGGGAAATGGTCGAAGATATCCTTGCCATCATCTATGTCTTCAGTTATCGATTGTACGGACTCAGAAAGTACAAAAAACAAGTTACTGAAGACAGTGAGTTACCGAGTATATCCAGTAAAGGAACTTGAAGTTATTTGGAAGAAATGGGTTGCTACTGTTCGCAAGGTTTATAACATTTCAATTGCCTACTTAAATGAAAATCAAGGTTTTAGCAAGGTAGGTAAAAAAGGCGGAAAAATGGGATTCAGAACCATGCTTAAAGCATCTGGATTAATACCCCAGTGGTGCTTAGATTTGAACGTTTCCAAAATACTAGATAATGCTTCAATGGAAGCATATACTGCATGGTCAGGAACTGCCAAAAAGCCTAAAACAATTGGCAAGGGAGAAAACAAAAAGCCACATCCTCAAGCAGAGTTAAAAATTGCTAAGTTCCGCAGTATTCGTGACCAAAAGTTAACTATTCAGTTTGACCCATCAGCTTACAAAAAAGGCAGATGGATGATATCAACTACCAAACACTTACCCCCTCCTGAATTTAGAGGACAAAATTTTTGCACTCTAACTGATGGGTCTTCAGAACTAACCTATAACAAAGATCGATGGTTTGCTCACTTCCCTGTAGAATTTGAGCAATCAGTAAGTGTCACAAATAAAGTAATCGCACTTGACCCCGGCATTAGGGCTTTCATGACTGGTTTTGATGGTAGCGATTTTTTGGAATTTGGCAATGGTGATTTCAGTAAAATAGCTAAACTTTGCTCACATCTTGATAAACTAAAATCAAGGCATGACCGGAGTATTGGGCATAATTTCAAGCGCTTTAGATATAAGATAAGGATTGCAATGGAAAGACTTAGAACCAGAATCAAAAACCTGCGTTCTGAGTGCCATAAACAAGTAGGCTCGTATCTTGCTAAAAACTACGACGTGATTGTGCTTCCCACGTTTGAGACTTCCCAGATGGTAGTTAAAAAGAAACGGAAGCTAAGAAATAAGACAGCCAGGGCAATGATGACTTGGGCTTTCTATCAGTTCTCTCAAACCCTTGAACACTTGTGTAACCGCTACGGTTCCAAGTTGGTGAGAATTACTGAAGAATATACATCTAAGACTTGTACTCGTTGCGGTCACGTTCATAGAAAACTTGGTAGTTCTAAGAGCTTTAGATGTCCAAACTGTGGTTATGAAATACCACGGGATTTTAATGGAGCCGTGGGGATTTTCCTCAAGGCAATGTGGGATACTACCTTCACCGACTCAGTGGGTGATGTTGTACTTGATATTCACGATATCCAAAATGTTGCAGAATGTCTCGGTTAAAAGTATCAGTACAAAACCAAACATGGCGGCTACAAAATCGAGACTACGGAATTATCAGATGGTGCTGTAGATGTTCACGTTGGGAAGCAGGGCTTTTTTAAAACAACTTGGGCATCACCTTCAACTCAAACTTTTGACAATCATACACAAGCTGTTGGCCACGCAAAAAAGGCTATTGATAACGGCGAAATCGATTCAGTTTTACAAAGTTGAAACTAATGGAAATTCGTTCCTTTCAACCATCTAAATTTAGAGGAGCAAGAAAATGACATTAACTCTAGATAATCGCTCTCGAAACAAAGAATCGTCCCTGACGCAAGCATTGCGGCAGATACAGGAGTTAAACTCCAAAATTGCTGTGTTAGAGCAGCAGCATCAAGATTATGTGCAGAAGCAACAAAATTTAATTCCAGCGATCGCTGAGATTTGTATTTCTCCGATACAGGAAGTACAGGCGCTGCGGATTCTGATTTATCGGGGAGAAGCAGCTTGTCGGCAGTATCTGAGATCGCTGTTGGTCAAACAGAGGAAGAATTCATAGAGATCAAACACTCATTGATTCTGGTTCTGTACGTGATATTTCTAAAACTCGCTGTAACCAATATGAAATTTCTTGAGATGCAGATTGCTTTTGTTCAGCATCAGTCCAGATATCGTCCCAATGGAATAGCCAACGAGTCAGAAGACGAACTAAATCAACTAATTCACAGGCTCGGTCAATATCATCTGCCTTTACCATATCTGGTACAGTCCACTCAATAAAGTACCGACTTTCTTTTATCAGAGTCAGTATCAATTCCTGCGACGAGCCTTGAGTCCACAAAGACTGAATTTGATCAAGGTGTACAGCTAGATGATGCAAACGGGTAGGTACATCATCTTGTATAAAAATTTGTTGTTTCGGTGTCAATTCGATCATAAATTTCCCAGTGGCGAGATTACCTAATAACAAATTCAAATCATAACCTCTATCAAGCAAAGGAATTCTAGTTATGAAACGGAATCAAGTACAAGTAATTGTTGTAAGTCTCACTGGTACATTAGCGGCCGTATCTATCGGGTATTTAGGAGTGCAAATTTTTGGCAGAAATACAATGTACATAATTTCTACAGCCATGCTTAGGCTAGGTACTGGAGGAACTATCGGCCAGATTTTGGTGGAGAAAAGGCAGCAGCAAGTATTACAAACACAATCAAAACAAAGATAGGAGCAATGGCATGGAAGCTTCAAAAGTTGTCACCATCCCGAATCACTGGACATCACCAAAATACTCGTTAGGGCAAAGAACCGAGCAGGGGATGATTGTAGGGGTTCAGTATTATCCACCCAATAATATACTGACTGGCTTATGTAACGAATCTTGGCGTTATGCTGTCCTAGATAAAAACGATTTTTCCGAAGTGTCACATCTTGAAGAGGAGAAAATTCATCTGCTTACACCAAGTGAATTACGTGCTGAACTTCAAGCCGAAATTGAAGCGTATCAAATCGAAATTGTAATTCTCAAGCAACAGTTGGAGACAATATCCAATGCTTAAGTCGATGCCCACATACTGAGAAGTGTCTCTAATAATAGATAACTTGAGCAGTGTAGAGCCAACTTTTCACCAGAAATGGAAAAGTCCGAGTTAGAAGAATAATGCTCAACTTTTTACAAAAGATGGCGATTTATTCCATTCCTTCAATGTATGGGATAAATCGCCATTTACCGTAAGAATCAATAGTCAATAGTATCGAGTGTACGAAAATCGTGAGAAATTTGCGTAATGACTAATAATTTATGCCACTGCTTCAAGTCATGGTATAAGTTACCAAGCTACTGGTTCACCAAGATGGAAAAACCCACCACTGGGGCCATCATTTGGCAATATCGCTAATTCAACACCAGTTTTCGCACCTAATGCGATGTCCATCATTGCACCTTCACCACCTAATTCCGTTTTTACCCAACCCGGATGAGCGCTATTAATCTTCACCGGAGTATTGCGTAACTCATGAGCTAAATGAATCGTGAATGAGTTCAATGCTGCCTTAGAAGCATTGTAAGCAAATGGTTTGGAATCATAGATGAATGAATTGGGGTCAGCATGAAGTGTTAACGAGGCTTCAATACTCGACATATTTACAATTCGACCGCTAGGACTATTCAATATTAACGGCAATGCTCGTTGAGTTAATTCTACTAAGCCAAAAAAGTTTGTGTTAAATGTCTGTCGAATAATGTCTACAGAAATAGAACTAGCATTACTGGTTAACCAATCACCATCTAAAAATACACCTGCGTTATTGATCAAGACATCAAGTTTCCCAAAAGAGTTACTAATTTGTTGAATAGCAGATTCAATTTGAGTACTATCAGTAACATCCAGGGCAATTGGGTGAGCTATTATTCCTTCGTTCTCTAAGTTACTTGCTGCTGTTTTAGCTGCATCTAAACTACGAGCTGCTATTAGAATTGTCAATCCATGTTGTCCAAGTTGACGACTCATTTCCAGCCCCAGACCTTTATTTGCACCAGTAATCAAAGCTACTTTGTTCTTTAGTTCGTCCTGCGCCATGATTAAGCACTCCTGTGTAGTGATGAATTTAGATCACATTTCAGAACAAGATGTTTAAGCTGAGTTTAAATACTGGGTTAATCCTCTCATAAAGTTTAAACGTTGAGAACCTAGAAGAAAGGCTAGGTTAAACAGCACACACTTGTTGGCAAAAAAAAATAATTCAAATAGGATTATTGCAATGAGCTTGACTATGCGGAAATTTTTTTCACTAGCCGCTTGATGTATAATTTCTTTCTTTAACGAATCTGCTGCAATGGTTTACCAATCTATGGGATTATGAAAAAAATGCCAAGGAAATATAATTTTTTCGATTAGTTTATGCCCAAAGAAATATTCCCTTCATCATTTGAGTGTGATTGTGGCTATGAACTTCATTTTTTCGAGAACACAATTAAGGAAATGAAGTTGATGAGTAAACAGAAAAAAACTCTCCTTTGTGATGGAGCAGATCCAAAACACACTGTTGTATTTGAGCATGGGTTGATGGTCGATATCGAGTGCCCTAAACAAAAGAAAAAGAAAAAGAAAAACTTGCAAAATAAAAAATAGAAAGCTTGGGAAATAAATTTCAGCATCAGTCATGAAAAGCTTGTAGGGATAGGATGTAGGGAATCCCACACTTAAAAGCAGGCGTTCCGTGAGCATCAGAGGCTGTCGATCCCACTTCATAAAAAAGCCCCAAAAACGGAGTTTTTTTCATCCCTATTTTTTTTCTTCAACCCTGCCACTTCCTTTGTGACACCTATCCTATATAGCTTTGAGTGCTTTCAAGTGACACTAAGTCCATAATTTAACCATGCCGCTTTTTGTGACATTCCTTTAATAGCAAGGGTTCTAGAGTTTTACCCAATCTGGCCGCTTTCTGTGACATCTATACACAGTAAGGCTTTTAGATGTCACGGCAGACCTTGCTGCTTTTTTATGCCGCTTTGTGATCCGATGCGACAGTAAAATATAGATGACGTTTAAACCAAAATTCAGGCGGAGCAACCAAAAAAAACACCTCAGTTGCAGATCGCCTCCGGTGGGCAGTTATGCCATCGCTAAACTCTTGGTAATTCCCCGTTGTGTCTATATTTAAATATGGTATGAATTAATGCTCATTTCTGCTGATACCAAAATTCCTTTTCCACGCTCCCTAGTTTATGCTAGCTATCGTGACAAACTAGTTGAACTAGTTCCCTATATGCCAAACGTGCGTCAGATCACACTTTTATCACGTAAGGAAGCAGGCAGTAATATTTATACTGTCAATGAATGGCATGGTGGCAGTGAAATTCCAGCAGCAGCAAGAGTTCTGCTCAGTGAAGATATGCTTTCTTGGACAGAATATAATACCTGGAATCACACAGATTTGACAGTTGAATGGCGTATTGAAACTCACGCTTTTACAGAAGCAGTTAAGTGTTCTGGCAAAAATCGCTTTTTGCAAGATGGTAATAGTACAGTAATTGAAAGCCGTGGCGAACTAGTGATTGACGCGAAACAAATCAAGGGAGTACCATTCTTCCTCACAAGTAGAATTGCTCATCTCGTTGAAGATTTTTTGGGGAAGAATGTACAACCAAACCTCGTAGCCATGAGCGTGGGAGTGCGCCAGTATCTAGAGCAAAATCCATTAGATTGAAAAGCAGCATATCAATCTAATGGCACACTCGTTCATTTGAAAGTCCAGTGGTGGGCGGGGAGTAAATGTATTAAAAGCTAAATATTCACTATGCGTTCGCTATATTTGCTAATTCTAGCCATCGACTTAATTCTTTTTGATTAATGATGCGTAATTTAGAGAAAGGAATACGGCGTTTAGATGCCCAACGGTACAGGGTTCGCAAAGTCACTTTGTAGCCTGTTTTTTCATAGAGATAGTCCGGCAATTCTCGCCCTAATAGTGGAAATTCCGGGTTTTCTAAATCAATGCCAAATTTGGAAAGTCGTTCTTTCTCTTTCATCAATAATAATGAAACGTCAGACAAAGAATACTTTTTGAGAGGGTTTTGACGTTTCAGATAAAATAATCCTAGTAAATAGCAGCACTCTTTGAGCTTGATTTCTCTCTTGTAAGGCTGAACGCCACATATTCTTAGGCAGTTACGCCAAGTTCTTTGACAAATATTCTTACCTAAAATATGTTCACAAGCTGTTTTCACCCAAGCAAGACTGTATGCTTCTTCAATACTTTGCATATTTTGTTGCTCCCTTTACTCAACAATGCCCAGGTTTAACCTGGGCGCGAAAATTACTCTTCTTCTCCCTGATTGGCAGCGTCGGGGGAAATTTTCCCTCTCAAGCGCTTGTTAATCATTCTCTTGTTACTGCGTTCAACATAAACACCAAAACCGTTTTCCCAAAATACACGGTGCAGTTCTGATAATTTCCAACCCTCAAACTCGGCCAGTTCCTCCGCTTCTTCAAAGAGTGCTGTTGGCACGTAAAGTTCAATCCTGGTCATTCCCTGCGCTTTTGTTCTAGGCATTGTTGCATCCATATTTAATCACCCAGATTATCAAATGAGATTGGTTATGGGACAAGAACCCTACAAATAAATATTTTTGGGTTCTTATGTGATATGTAGCCAATATAGACTATATTAGTGGTGTAGTACCATATAAGAAACAAAATAATATGGAAAAAATCAAACAAATACTTACTTTGCAAGGGATTGAGTTCGATGAGGGCGATATTTTGTCCGCTGCATCAGCTATTGGCATGGATGTTGATAATTTGAATGATGCCGAAGCTCAAGAAGTGGCAATTCAAGTTGCACAAGCCAAGAAATCAACTGCTCTGACCACTGCTAATGGCAAGTCCAAAAATGGCAATGGCAAGTTAGGTAAAAACTCACCCCGTCGTAAATCCACTCCTCCATTGCAAGGAGCGATCGCTCATGCATCCCAGGTTTCAAACCAAGAAATTCAATCTCTGGAGGATGTTCTCAACGTCGGGATTGATGCTTACACAACCGACAAAGCCGACCAGTTGTTATCGACGATTCGCAATGCCCCCAAGGACGTGGTGAGTAAGTTTGTCTCTAAAGCGATGGAGGAGGAAGCTGACGTAGATTCCTTTCGTGCAATCGGTGACGAACTCGTTGCGGGTATTTTCGGTATTAGCCCAACAAATGCGACCGAATAAATTCATCTTGGTAGCAGCAGTACTGAATCTGCTGCTATTAACCCTCGTTTTGGGCGTGGCAATATATGGAGCAACAAGACCAAACCCATCGCAAAGCATTAAATATTCACCTGAAGAAGGACGGGGAATTGAATCTGTCAGGGCTGACACTAGAAAACCTATCTTCAGAAGAATTCCTAATAGTCCAGCAAATTATTGATGAGTCGAGAGTGCGATCGCAGTCCAATAGACAGATTGAGGAATTGATGCAACGGGGAATGATGGCTCAAACTGCGATCGCAGCTTTTACCATTCTGATGTTTTCATTCATGGGCATATATGGCATAACCCGATATATCGGCTCACAAGTTCAACAAGTTCAGCAGACTTATACACAGGAGTCAGGAGTCAGGAGTCAGAATTCAGGAGAACTGAATAGGTAGAATTTAACGAACAGAATTCAGGAGTCAGGAGTCAGAAGTCAGAATAATTAAAGAATCAAATAAAGACTTGATAAATATCCTAGTTTTAATAAACTTCTTATATATTCTGGCTTCTGGCTCCTGACATTTAATGTTTTATAGCCTATTCATTCAGTACTACAATTCTTTATTCTGGCTCCTGACTTCTGGCTTCTGAATTCTTTAAGGAGAAAAGAATGTTAGGAAAATGGCTTCCTGGTTTATTCGGCGGTAAAGGTGATGGAGTGGTATCAACGGATTTAAGAGTTGGGGATGCTACCCAAATTGAGGGTAATTTACCTTCATCAATCCGCGATCGCTACACATTGCCAGCTTACACTACAGCAAAGCAGGTTCTTGATGAAGCAGAAGTGGCTGGCACTCTAAAAGCACAGAAGTGGTTGCACACTAAATTTTCCCGGCATAGGCTCAAGCAGTTGCAATCCTTGGCAGAGATGTATAAAAACCAATTGGCATATTCTCAAGAAGCCATGAAGGTTGAGGAGGATTTGCAGCGAACCAGGGGATTACATGGGGAGGCGGTGATCCGTCATGCCTTTGGTTCGCAGGAACAACAACGCCAGTTGGGGGGATATGAGAAAGCATTTGATGAGGTAGGTGACAGCTTTAGGTTTTAAATATGACCCACGAATTTTATTTAGTGATTAATTACGTTATCCCTGGCTTTAACACTCAAACCAACCAAGTTACAGACATCAACGATTACTGCTATGGATTGTATGACAAACTCTGTCACAACCTAAAGAATTCGGAACAATTCATTGTTGTTCGTGCTTGCCCTATTAAACGAGGTCAAAAACCAAATCTTCCTTAATTTGAGTTGATCGCATGAAACTATCTTTCGTTGGATATGCAGTTTGTGGAGTGGGCTTATCAATGTTGATGGGTTTTCTATCAGTTGCCAGCCCAGTCAGTCAATTCTTGGTGTGGATCATTGGCATGATTTGCATTTGCGGTTTGGCAGTTGGTTTCTTTAACTTTGCTGGCTTAGTCGTTAAAGGATTCGGTTTCAACCGCAAGACTTTCACCATTGGCTTAATGCCTGGAGTGATATTCCTGTTTGTCTTCTTGACTTTAGTTGCAGCTGGTGTTGCTTTAGGGGTGCGATAAATTATGGGATTTGAATTACAACGTCTAACTGCCAGTAGCGTCATTCATGCAGAACGGAGTATTTTATGTTCTTTAGGAGCGAGTGCAGTGTTATGTCTGTCTGCTCCTTTTTTCTTAAACACTGATCGAATAACAACCGGGATGCTACTTGGTGCTGGAACACTGAGTGCTGGCTTATTTGGGGTATCCGCTCAAATCAGCGAAAGTAAGGAAAAAGTTTACCAGTCTTTGCTAGAAGCTGACCTCAAAGCACTCAAACAGCATTTACAAGGTGAGGCTGTTTATGATTATGTTACGACTGCGATCGCAGCTAAACGCAGAGTTGCTGATTACGTGAATCGGCTACCAATGCAAGAGCGCCCCCGGTGGATAGCTGAATATCAGTTGCAAGGGTTGGTTACACTTCCCGAACCACCAGCACAACAATCACCTTCACCGACTGGTATTCCCAATCCCGATATTGCTGACATCGATGAAGAGTCGGTGCAGTCGGTGATTAATCCGGGCGCGATGAAAATTCTGCAAGCCCTAGCAGCAAATTATCCTGATTACATCAGAATTGATGGTGCTTGGATTGATGAACTGTGTAATGCTGCATCTAATCAAAATATGACTCTTCGCAGCAATCACCATTTTTACCTATCTGGTGGTACACAGTCTGGCAAATCAACTTTAGCAGGGGTGATTATCAACAAAATTGCTGCAAAATCTCAAAGCCCGGCAATTGTGATTGGCAGCGATCCAAAGGATGATGTCACCAGATGGCTGTGCAAGTTTAGCCGTAAGTTTGACGGCATGAAAGAATTAAAAAACTGGATTACCTTTGCTACAGACCAAATTGACAAGCAGAAAGCAAGAGTATCAATTGTTGGTGGTGAATGTCAGGGTGTCCCGGAATTATTTCTTGCACAGGATGAGGTGGACTCTGTATTTGGTGGTGGCAAGGGACTTCCGGGAATGGTTGATGCTGATACCGCCAAAGACTTGCAGGGTTTTTGGAACTATATCATTAAATTCACTGCTGGGTTAAAGGGTCATGGTTTATTTATGGGCCAGTCCCCACTCTCTGGAGAAACCGGATTTAGCCGCCCATCTCTGAAAAACGTTTGCTTTATTGCTGTAGGGCAGACATCGAGTTATATCCTTGACCATCCACAAGACTTTGTAAACGTCAAAAAAGAAATTCTTGAAATTTTGCGACAGGCTTGCGAAATGTTGGATAAAGCCGGAGTTCGATATGCCCTGGTGATTCCTACTCGGTCTAATCCCTTCGTTGCCCTAATCCCGGAATTTGATATCAAAGGTCTGGAACAAAAACAGGATTCCAAACCGAATAGTGACACTGTTGATAGTTCTAAAAATAATCAACAATCCTCACAGCAGCAGGTTGACTGGTATGAAGAAATTAGAAAATGGGCAACAGAATTAGGAAGAAGACCGCATTTTCAGGAAATTAAACAGAAGTGGTACGAATTAACGGGGCAAGAGTTAAACGAAAAAGGCGTTACCCTACTGCTGGAAAATCTCGGCTACACAGACGATTAAACTGGAATGCTCGATATGGTAATCCTAAAGAGTATAGGAAACAAGTAGCAATCGCTCACCGAAAAACTCACAATTATTGTGTAGTCTGTCTGACTAATAAAAGTGAAGAGATTCATCACGCTTACTATGGGAATGACGTTATTGGAGTATCAACATTTCCTACGTGCTACCGTTGTCATAATGAAATTTGTCATAGTCCAATTAACTGGATAAAAAGCCGTAATAACCCAGTTTGGGGCAATCGTAATACTGACGAATTTATTACAAGATTGAGGCTGGGATATCAATTACTTTATGGAGGTGTTATTTGGTGATTAAGCTATTAATAAAGTATGCCCCTGACTCCGTTGTGGATGCTGTGAATGATATTTCTTTAGCAGAACTGGACAAGCGAGGTTTAATAGTCTGGACAGACGCACCGCCACTAGAGCCACAAGCTGAAAACTCAGCATTTAATTTGGCTTTTCGTTTCACTGAAGTAACGCCTGATAATATATTAGAAATCTTCAAAACTATTGCTCAAATATACACTAGTTATGGCGACTGTTTAGCTCTCAAATACTTGATGGAATTATCGGCAGAATACTTTGGTTTAATTGGAGTTGAATAAAATGTATAACGAATACGACGATTTGAGTTTTGAAGAACAATTACACCTAACTGAATCCCTTATTAGACAGCGACACAATCAGCAGATGTTCTTGCGCCGAAATGCCCAACTGTTGCAGCAGGAGTTGGAGCTTGAAGCCGAACTGTTAGAAGAGAATCCAGAGTTAGCCCAAACTATTCACGCTCTCAATATGCGGGAGATTCAGAGTAATCAGCGAGGGCTAGAGAATGTTTTAGGTGCAGAAGGATTAAGGACAAAAGAGCAAAGTGTTTGGAGTAAGTTTTTTCCGGGATTGGGTGGGAGATAAATATGTCTTGGTCGAAATCTATTTCTCTTGATGTTGCTAATAAGCTTTTTGAAGTAATTGGAGTTTCTTTTGAGCAAAACGAATTAGAGGGTGGTTACATCGCTAAACATGAAATTAAGACCTTGAGAAGACCAACATTGACCGCTTGCTGTATAGCTGTTTTGAGTGATTGGGTAACAATTAAAGAGGATTAAAGTTATGTTGAATCTATCAATTTTTATATTCAAGTCTCAACAAGTCCGATTCGTTGGCACACCAGAAAAACTTGAGTGGGCTGCTGATATTGTCGCTAATGTGTATCTACAAGCTTTCCTCACATAATTACTCTGACTACCTAGGTAAAGTTCTTGGTGTATGGAAGGATCATAAACCAATTACGACCCTTGGTGGAAAACAGAAGTGGTAACGCTTTATTAACCAGGACTTTGAACGGATAGCTTAACGTGTATAAAAACAACAGGAACAGTAAATGATAATCATCCCTTAGAATCTAAAGCAATTATCCCAGTAATGCAAATCCAAAAGTCTACTTTTCTTATTTCAGTAAATTTACTGCAACAGTATTTCTCTATAAAGGTACATAAAAGTAGAAGTTAACTTTCAGGAAAATTACGATGAATTTTACAGAGTCTCTCAAAAATGAGCTAATTTCTTCAGGTATAATTAACCACACTTTAAAGGTAGGAGATATTATTCCTAATTTCATTCTACCTAATGCTTTCAGCCAAGCAGTAGAATTACAAAAACTACTAGTTAGTGGGCCTGTAGTTATTTCCTTTTATCGAGGTTCTTGGTGTCCTTTCTGTAACTTGGAACTAGCAGGACTCCAACAAGCATTACCTGCAATTAAAACATTAGGTGCATCAATAATTGCTATTTCACCTCAAACTAATCGTCATACCATGTCAATTGTAGAAAAACATGAACTAACTTATGAAGTATTGAGCGATCGCAGCAATATGATTGCTCGTCAATTTGGCATTGTGTTTCAAATCCCGGAGTATCTAAGACCTATATTAGAGTCAAAGGGTCATGTGTTACCTAGATACAATGGAGATGAGTCTTTTGAACTACCTATTCCAGCTACATTTGTAGTTGATCGAGACGGAAAAATCGTTTATGCTTTTGTTGATGCAGATTATACTAAACGGTTAGACCCAATTGAAATAGTCAGTATTCTAAGAAATATTCCTATAGTTAGCAAAAGCTAGTACAGCTTGGCGTAATTCTGATACTACAAGCCTTTCATTGATTTGGAATGTGTGTTTTATTTACGCCGTACTATAGTAGATAAATTTTAAATTAAACTATTTTTCCAAATTTTAGATAATATTCAGCTTTGTATCAGACTCATCTCCGAATAATCTGTCACTCTAATAATTAAAATCAATCAGGCAGTCTTGAGGAAATATTTCCTTATAAAGTATCTGTCTGATTCGATAAGTTTCACTTAAAATTATCATAAAAGAGTTGTCAAAGATATGCAAAATGCTAATCTACAAAAAGCGACATTTGGAGCAGGCTGTTTCTGGGGAGTTGAAGCAGCATTTCGTCAAGTAAAGGGAGTAACTTCTACAGCAGTTGGTTACACTGGCGGACACTTTGAGAATCCAACCTATGAAGATGTCTGTAGAGGCAAAACTGGACATGCTGAAGCAGTGGAAGTGGAATACAATCCAGCAATAGTATTTTATGATGAACTGCTAAATGTGTTTTGGAATAAGCACAATCCCACAGAATCAAACCATCAGGAGCTAGATGTTGGTTCTCAATATCGGTCAGTGATATTTTTCCACACTCCAGAGCAGGAATTATTAGCAAGAGCCTCCAAGGAGCAGCTTGAAAATAGTTCTCGTTATCACAAAAATCCAATTGTGACGGAGATTGTACCTGCATCACAATTCTATAGAGCAGAAGAGTATCATCAGCAATATCAAAAGAAGCATGGACGAGCATCTTACAGGATAGGCTAATCTTTCACCGGATTGAGGGGATATTAAAAGTCGAATGCTGCAAATCCCCTTACTTGCTATACATATCAGGGAACTTTGTTTGAAGTTTAGCCAGCTTCGGCAAGTCATTCATTACAACATAGCGATCGCTCGGATGATGCACTATATAATTCTGATGGTATGCCGCAGCCTGATAAAAACCTTTCAAAGGATCTAATTTTGTCACAATCGGCTTGTCGAAGATTTGTGATTTGTTGAGTTGAGCGATATATTCTTGTGCAGCCTGTTTTTGCTCATCGTTAGCAAAAAAGATCGCCGAACGATATTGCTTACCTGAGTCTGGGCCTTGTCGATTTAACTCTGTTGGGTTATGCGCTACCAAAAAGTAGACCTTCAGAAGCTGGTTATATGATATTTTTGATGGATCGTAAGTGATTTTTACGGATTCAGCATGATTAGTTAATCCAGCACTGACAAGTGTATAGTCTGCGGTTCTTGCATCGCCTCCAGAAAAGCCAGAAACGACATCATAAACACCTAATAGATGCTCAAAAACTGCTTCCATTCCCCAGTAGCATCCACCAGCGAAAACCGCTACTTGCTTTCCCTGCGGTACAGCATTCGAGATATCAGTGGCGGGAGCAGGAAGTATCACACGAGATGCACCGTATAGGAGTAAAAAAATCAGCGAAATGATCGACAAGTTGCGTAATAAGTGACGGGAGAGAGTAAAGTTATGAATTGACATTCGGTTGTGAATTCCTTTATTTAATAGACCAAACTTTAGTTTAGTTAATTTGCTATATGGATTATCACGTTTTTATCAAAGATGGGGCTGATATTTTGATTAAAATTTGCTAGGTGAATTGATAAATAAAAATTTAGGATAAACTCAGGAAAAATTTATATTAATTTTTATTAGTAAAATCAATGATCTTCGATACCGTTTGCCTGTCTGTGTTCAAGATGATGCGATTAAAGCATTGAGATGTCATAACACAAGATATTTTTGTTGATCTGACGTGGAATCTACAAAGGAATTATCTTTAAATTCGAGTTTGGCTCTGATAAAACCTTCATATATTCCTCTTCTTTCATTTTCTAAATGAAATATTTTAACTATCTCTGAGGATTAAATTAAAATTCCAACTTGCTGAAAATAATCTTCAATCAACAAAATCAATCTCCTCTATCGACTCTTTTTTTTGTTGTAAATGAGCCAGTATTCGAGCTTATCCAATCCACTCATCAAAGTCAAAACTATGAGATAATTCATCATTATTAAACTGAGTGATAAATTCCTCAGTTGATAATTTATATTTGGTTTCAAATTCCTGAATCCGTTCTTCTGTTCTTTTGATTCCTGCTACCACACTCTGTAATCTTTCTGACAAAGCACTTTGAATAATGCGTCTGAGGGAATCTGGATCTTTTGACCGGAGTTTGAGTTCAGCCATTATTTTTCGTCTCTTGCTACTGTTGAATTCACAAAATAGTCATTGAATGAGCAGTTGTTATTCTATATGAAAATGGAAAATAATCTGTGAGTGATAGCACCTTTTCAATTTCACTTTCTTAGGCTATCACCTAAAGCAGTTATCAGTTAAAACCCAAGGACTTTACAACTTTACTGATAACTGAAAACTATTCACTGTTAAAAGCCATCACCCATCCAAAACGAATCTCACGTATAGAAAACTTGTACTATTATTTCTTGCCTGCTTGCAAACGCCCTTTTGCACCTTGTGTCACCTTCGGTTCTTCTGACTTACTGGAATTGACCATTTGCATCAAGTGCTGATTTAGATAACTCTGCGCCGAAATGTATAAACTTTCCCAAATCTCTTGATTGCGGCTGATTTTTGTGCCGACTGTATTTCCTGCTGTTTTCTCCGACACCAAGTATTTGCGGAAGTAGTTATTCCACAAGTGTTGCAGGAAATCTTCAGCAAATTCGTTAAACGGCAGAATCCATTTATAGTCCTTGTCTAGAAATACCCGATATGATGCAATTATCGGTAGTGCCAAGTCGGTTGGCGCACCAAACCCAAAAGAGTATTTACTGTCCGGCAATAACGTCGTTTTACGTATATCTATTGATGCTAAATCATTGGCACCCTTTCTTCTGGGGTTGCTGATATAGTCTTGGATTATTTCGTAGAGTCTTTGCTCTATCCACAGAGCATGAGTCAAGAGAGGCAGTAAAGCGGTTAATCTTTCCCTTTCTGCGTCTGTGATGTTACTTGGAAGACTCATCCCTGCTGGGTGTTTGGTTCGTTTATTGCCGTCGGGGTTGTATTTATTTCTGTCGAGGCAGTAAAGCAGCTTGAGCAAATGGGTGACATTGCACTGGGCATTTCTGGGAGCGCCACTTTGGTTTTGGTAATAGGCAATGCGGAATTTCCTATCTTCTGCTCTCTCTAACTGGGCTAAGTACTGCTTGATGAATTTGTAATCACCTCTGGCGTTGACTTTGGAGCGAGAATCTACTGGCGTTGTGGTGTTGGAGGCCAGGGCTATATCTTTGGCTGATTCTTCAGTCAGTCCGATGTGAATCGTAACTTTTACTCTGGCTTCGGTTAAATTGTAGTTGTAATTTTTCGCTTGCTCAAAAGCTAAAACTGTATGCCCCCCGTTAATAATCCCATCACTACCTCCCTCGTTAGCTTCTAAGACTTCTAGCTCCAGTTCAGTTTTGTTCTTGACAGGCTTAACTTTATTGGCTGACAGAACGATTCCGCTATGACGAGAGAAGAATTTTGCAGGTTCGGTTGTCAGTGAATCGAACATTTGTCTGTAGGTCGCGCTTTTGCGGTTCGGTTCGCGGATGTTCGGTTCTAGCGGCAGGTCTATCGGGAAGCTGTCTACATGGGCGGTGGCGATGATGCAATTGGGGTTGGCTTGAAAATAGTTATCTATCTTGATGTTCCAAGTCTTGGGCATGGTTTGTTTTAGTTAAATTCGTCTTGGGCTTGTTGATTCGGGGATGGGGAAATTAGGCGATGCCCAATCTCATTGCTGAGTGTCTGTTGTGGACGACTGGTAAATTTGACGCAATTGTGAAACAGTACTAGCCGTATCTATCCCTGACAAGATGGCTTCTAGCACACTTACATCTTGGATAGATTCGATTTCAGGTAATAAATTTTGACCAGTTTCTCCAAATTTGAGCTTTAATCCCAAGGCTATACCTTTTAACAAAGCTTCAAGCTTACCTTTTTCAATACCACTGCGTTCAAAAGAAGTAACATACTGCATACGTTGCTCTGCCTCCAATTGTTCTACCTCAAAAAGAAACTCTCGCTCTAAATCTTGGGGGAGTGTCAACACCCAGTCTACAAAAGCCAACAAGTTTAGAACATCCTCACGTTCAAATCCCTGCTGGTAAAGTCTCCGCACTAAACTTAGTTTTTGCTGCTTACGTTCTAACCTGTCGCTCTTGGTTTGTAATGCTGCTAAATGTGCCATCACTACAGTCGCCAAAGGGTTACGGCTGGCTTCTAGTTCCGACTGACGTTGTTGATAGTCTAGCAATTTGACAATTGGAAACTGAAACTCTACTTTAGTGCCAAACAACTCGTAACCAAACTGATTTGGTCGCCAGTTTACCTGCTCATCACCTAGAACCGCCAAGGATGCTACTGACCGTTTATATCTATCGTAGATGCGGTAGTTGTAGATAAACATCCTTTCGCTAAAATCAGATTCCGACTGGGATTGGATTTCTAAGTGTATCAGTATCCAAGTTTCTTCACCACCAATGCGGTATATTTTTACCAGCTTATCCGCCAGTCTTTTCCCTAGTTCGGCATCACGCACTACCTGCTCTAATTCTTTGTCCAAAAACTCAGGCTGTCGTGTCCAATCTATTTCCCCATGTGCTTGGGGGAAGAAAAACAGCATAAACTCTTCAAAATACAGTTGTAGTATCTGTTTCCACGGCGAATCATATTCGGTTTGAGGGTTGGTATTGGTCATACTCGTTCCAGAACGAACTCACGCCCCTGATTGTATTACTACTTGTGAGCCAGTGTATGATTTGAGAATTGTGTTGAAATTGCTTACCAATTAATCTTAATCTGGGAAGTTTTCTTAATCCTACAGATAAATCGAAGAAAATATGTTTAATGTGAATTCATTAGAGTTACTTTTTACCTAGAGTGGTAAAACTTGCTAGAGTAGATTTTTCATGATTGAAATAGGCGTAAATAGGTAAACCAAAATTTTCAATAATAACGAATTTACTACGTTTAAGTTTTTGCTCTAGCTAGTTTTGCCACGCTAGCTTTTTACCAGTTTGAATTAGGTTGGGCGAATGAGCGCACTGCTTCACTCACCCAAGAGACAACAAATCACCCAGCGATATCCTTCCCGCTTTTATAGTTCATAGCTCTGGGTTTCCTCTTGCCTATAGGGACTACTTTCGATTGCTTGGGAGGTTGAGGAGGGCGGCATTTCTCGCAATATAGAGGTCTAACTCCAAAGGTTTCTCGTTGTGTGGGTTGTTCGCACTGTTTACATACGAAGTTGAAAACGCGAGTGTGAATTTCCCGCTTGTGCGCTCTGACGTTGTACTCTCTGACTTGGATTTTTTTGCTTGCCATTGGCGAATAAAATGGCTCTACTTCTTAATAATAGAGAATTCAGAATTCAGAACTCAGGAGTCAGAATTGAATTTTTTATTGTTCAGTTCTGTTTAACTACTGATAACCAGATATACACAACGTCTATCGCCTGCCAAAATGTGTTCAATTCGTTCAATGCTCACATCGTTACCTAAAACCGCTTGAAAGATTTCTAACTCCATTCGACAAAGCCCGGTACAAGCAGTTGCCACCGCACAAATAGGGCAATGCTTTTCAGCGAGGAGAAAAGTGCCATCGGCTTGAGCCGTGACCTCTGCCATGTAGCCTTCCTCGGTTCGCCGCACTGCTAACGCTTCTAGTTGCTGTTGAAGTGGAGCAAGCCGAGGCATGATCGCTCGATACGCTTGAATTTGTTCGCGAGTTCTAACTTCCAATAGCCGATCAAATCCCTCTTCACCAAATGCCTCTTTCATTGAGTTAATCAGACACAATGTTAACTCAGCGTAGCGATCAGGGAAGAAACGATCAGTAGCAGGCGTTAACTCCCATAACTTGGCAGGGCGTCCCATCGGACGTGCTTCTTTCTGGTACGTCACCAATCCTTCTTTTTGCAAAGCGTAGATATGCTGCCGCACTGCCATTGCGGTGATGTTCAAGTGGGAGGCTAGCGTTTCCGCATCCGTTGCTCCTTCCTGTTTGAGATATTGGACGATCACCTGTCGAGTCCGAACGCTAGTTGATTCTGCTTTCATACTTAACAAATTAAAGAAAAAGCTTTACAAAGTCAAGTTAAGCACTTATGATTCTTACTAAAGGTTTTTCTTTATAAAGTCGCAACTTCTCAAGTTGGTGCAGTAATGGCAAATATTGCGATCTTTGGAGCTAGTCGCGGTGTTGGCTTAGGCTTCAGTGTTGGGTTGCCAGATGCAGGCGATACTGTGTTTCTCATCTCCAGAACTCGCCCTCCTAGCCTTGATCGCGCCGATCAAGTGTCTAGAGTTTGGATTCCGGCAGACTTGTTGGTTACTCAGACTGCTGCGGTCAAAGTGGCTGAGGCAATTGGCGATCGCGCGGTTGACTTCCTGTTCTACAACGCCGGGATTTGGGAGGAGAATGCGTTTGAGCCAACTTATTCCTTTGAACAATCCACTTTAGAAGAGATGGAACAAATTATCCAAGTGAATCTGCTGGCTGCTATTCTCTGTACTCATCGGTTGTTGCCAAATCTCAAGCGTTCAAGCAATCCCCGTGTTGTTTATATGAGTTCGCTTTCGGGCTTAGATAACTCTGGCGCACCGGAAGTTGCGAATACCGCATCTAAATTTGGTCTGCGGGGTGTGGTTCATGCCCTGCGGGAATGTTTACGAGAGCATCGTATTCCAGTGACTTCGCTCAACCCAGGTAGTATTGCGGCAGAAATCGCCTATGAAGCTGGGGCAGAGGCAGCAATCCAAACCTACGACAGCAGGCAAATTCCAATGCAGGATTTGGTTCTCTTAATGCGCTGTTTGCGTCAACTATCGCGCGTCTCCTGTGTGAAAGAGATTGATATTCCGGCGATGTCCGATCGCTATGCCTGAGCAATTGTGTCTCCACTGGGTTGATCTCCTGCACTGACAACTTTCAACAAAATTGATTTAAGAGTCAAATCATGGTTTTACAAATTCAGCACTTCAACCCCCCTGGATTCTTCAATCCATCTGATTACGGTTTTACCCATGTTGTAACGGTTCCCGCTAACACCACTCTTGTCTATATCGCAGGTCAATTGGGCATGGATGAGACGGGCAATCTGGTTGCAGCTGACTTTGCGACTCAGTTGAAACAGGCATTTGCTAACCTTCGTGCAGCATTAGCAGCAGTTGGGGCAACCCCAGAAGACGTTGTGAAAATTACAGTCCTCTCAGTTGATCACGATGCCGAAAAACAGCAATTGATCTCAGCCGCACGGAATGAGATGTGGTCAGGCGATCGCAAACCTACCAGTACTTTGATTCCTGTACCGAGATTAGCAGTCGAGGGGCTATTGTTTGAGATAGACGCGGTTGCTGCAATTCCCAATTCTTGATCTAGAGGAGCTTCTGATGTCGTTACCGATTGTTCTGCAACCCGGTGAAGGAAAGTCCGTTAAACTCGGCACCAGTACCTGCACATTTAAAGTGACTGGGGAGAATACAAATGGACACTTTGGCTTGTTTGAATTTGTTATGGAACCAGGAACGAAAGGAGCCAGTCCACACATCCACAAGCAATTGACCGAGATATTTTACGTGGTGGAGGGAGAAGTGGAGTTGCTGTTGGATCGGCAAACAATTATGGCTGCATCGGGTGCAATGATGCTCGTGCCAGAAAATACGCCGCATGGGTTCTCTAATCCTGGAACAGTGAGATCGACTCTACTGATCCTCTTTTGTCCTGCCGACTCACGGGAGCAGTACTTTGAGGGGTTAGCCCGGTTAACCGAAAACGGGCGACAACCCAGCCAAACTGAGCTACTGGATCTGATGCAGCAATTTGATCAGTATCCAGTTCCATAGAAGGAGCCAAGCAATGGTAACTTCAGATATCTTAGTTGTTGACTTTGTTCAGCAGGATGAAGTGCTGAAGCTTTACCCGGAAGCGCCATTACTCTCCAGTGACAAAGCAGGATGGGACGGCATTCAACTGCAATATCATTGCCATCCACCGCATCAGTTGGCAGAAAATTATTCCAGGCAACATCGCATTATCATTCATGATCGCAGTCCATCACCACCAATGGTTGAAGAGATGATCGAGCATCGCTTTCAAAAGCGGCAATTTGGATATGGCGATGTGACGGTTGTGCCAGCTGATGTCCTCAAGTCGGCTTATTGGAACACTGAGTACGAATTTATTACTCTCAGTTTTGAGGCGAGGACGTTTGCACGTCATACCTTCGATCTGACGGCTGCCACTGATGTCGAGCTTGTCCCCAGTTTCAGCAAACCTGACCCCTTGATTTACAGTCTTGGCTTCGCGCTCAAGTCAGAGCTTGAGTCTAGCGGAGTTGGCAGTCGTCTCTATATTAATTCGCTAACGGCTGCTCTGATGACTCATTTATTGCGGCACTACTCAGCCCAAAGATCCATCTCTAGACCTCAGAGTGGTTTAGCCAAAAGACAATTGCAGCAGGTGATTGATTTCATTCATTAGCACCTTGAGCAGGACTTAGCGCTTGCCGAACTGGCAGCCATTGTGCAGATGAGTCCGAGTTATTTTTCAAGGCGATCGCCAATTACACCTGATCGGAGTTCAAGAAAAGCAGCACTATCAAGCGTTGTTTTCTGCCTGTGGAGTTGCCTAACAAGCACCAAAAAATCGCCTCTCGGTTTACTGGAGAATACTTCCCAATTTTGGGCACGATTTGCGACAACAGTATTTGATTCGAATGGCACTAAGATAACGGCAAACCCATTATATATAAGGCTTTTGGGTGTGGGGTGTCGGGTGTTGGGTGTATGTAGTGAGTCAGAAATTTATTTGTACCCCCACTCATATAAAATTTTCTTGATTTTTGCCGAACCTGCAACCCTACCCCCAACACCCAGCCCAGACGAGCTTTTAGCTTTTCTTAGTGCCATTCGTATTTGATTCCATATTGCTTTCTCTTCCGTTTTTTGTATTTGCAGATAATTCATAAAATATTATTCTTAGTTAAGAATGAAGATGAATAGAGAACGGAGGCGGCAGATCATGAACGATTGGAATTTGCCCTGGTCAGGCGGATGTCGTTGCTCCCAGATCCGGTTTCAGGTGAGTGCCCCGCCTCTGCTGACGATGGCTTGTCACTGCACAGGTTGCCAGCGAATGACTGCCAGCGCTTTTTCTTTAAGCATTGCGATTCCAAGCGTTGGGTTCTCAATACTGAAAGGTCAGCCGACCATCGGCGGTTTGCATGGCGCGACTCGCCATTACTTCTGCCCACACTGCATGAGTTGGATATTTACTCGACCTGAAGGAATGGACGAGTTCGTTAACCTTCGTGCAACGATGCTGGACGATGCCTCATGGTTCACGCCTTTCATCGAAACTTGGACGAGAGAAAAGCTGCTATGGGCGACGACCTCTGCGGTTCATAGCTTCGAGACCCTGCCTAAAGAAGAAGACTATGCTTCCCTGATAGAAGAATACACCAAGCAAGCATCGAAACCTTTATGAACACTGGAATTTGAAACCTTCCCCAATCTTCAACCCCTTTTGGGAGCTACTTGCTCTGTTGCACTCAATGTGAAGGCTCCGTTGGGTGGAGTCTTCTACACATCCTTGGCGGTTTGGGGTTGGTGGTGAAAATGATTAAGTTACGCCCATAGATTTATTGTGAAGATACACGCCAAATTTTAATACTACCATCCTGCCCAGTACTAGCGAGTGTTTTACCATCGGGATTGAAAGCGACAGACCAAACTTGTAGCTTGTGTGCTGTAAAAGTGCTGATTTCTTTACCAGTAGTGACATTCCATAATTTAACCGTGCCGTCCCGACTACCACTAGCCAGTAGTGTTCCATCTCGGCTAAAGGCAACAGTTCTGACTTCAGCTTGATGACCAATTAAAGTGTCAATGAGTTTACCATCATTAATACTCCACAGCTTAATTGCATTGTCTCGAATACCAGTAGCTAGAGTGTTTCTATCTGGGCTGATAGCGACAGCATTAATTAATGATTTCGCATCGAAACTGCCTATTCGTTTACCAGTTTTCACATTCCACGACTCAAGCATAGAACCAGAACCACTTGTAGCAAATAAGGTCTGACCATCCTGGCTAAAAGTGGCTGGTTGAGTCTTGAAGTTCCTAAATCCTTTTTGATAAGCGTCGGGGTCATCATTTATGCGGATGATTTCTCCAGTACGCCAATTCCACAACCTGATGGTAGATCCGAGATCGAGATTACTAACCAGAGTTTGTCCATCTCGGCTAAAGACTACACCAATTACTGGTTCTGAGTGCTTGAGTGTACGGATGAGTTTCCCTGTTTTAACATCCCACAAATTTATGCTGCCGTCCTGAGAACCACTAGCGAGAATCTGACCATCCGGGCTAAAGCTGACAGTCCAAGCTTGGACTGATAAAGTACGTAATAGTTTACCAGTGTTGGGATTCCACAGCTTTACACTTTTAGCGCCAGCACTAGCAAGAATTACGTTAATAGAGCTGTTTACCCCAGATATTTCTGGAGAATAAGCCACCGAATAACCTGAATCAGACTGCGTTGTGAAAGCACGGACTAACTGACTATCTTTTGAAGACTGAGCAATTAAATCCTGAGTGTTGGGAGTCTTTGTAGTACAACCGGAAATACCAACAGTTATTACTGTTGGTGCTATCAGGGAATTCAACAAAATACGGTTGAGAGTCATTGTCGGAAAATATCTTCAGCTTGATATTTGACTCGACTGATAAAACTACATGCTGTTCCATGATTATTTTCAAATTCTTAGCCCTCTATTAGCTGTAAAGCTGTAAAGTTATTGAGCAAACGTTCGAGCAATTCTTGCTAGAGTAGGGCTACAAGAAAAAATCTCTGACAACCGATGTCAGCACACCCGGCAGAGTGGACGCGGTGGCAGATAATCGTGCTGGCGATGCCTTTACAATTAACATTGCAACTTTCTCTAACTCCTATTTATACCTTGAGAAAGTTTCGCTCAACCTGGGAGTTTACTACAGTTTAACAGGACATAAGGTTTCCACGAATGGGGACTCTGGTATCCTGAGAAATTTACATCACTCATATTGGATTTTATCTGTCAAATTGAGTAATATTGATACAGTTTGAACTGGGAAAAAGTACAAGCTCAGTCTCGTTTTTTCCTCCTGCCCCTTGCCTCTTTTGACCAGAATTTATCACTTTTGACAGGAAAAATGGCATATAGTAATGTTAAAAGTTGAAGACTCATCAATGAGATTGATTGACAACAAAACGATATATTTATTCAAGTTTGGACAAGAAAAACAAGAGTATTATCCTAATGGGAATTTGGATTCCCTTCTTGAAAGAGTTTCTTCTGCATGATGACCTTTTTTAAATGACCAAATCGCTTAATAGCATCCGATGGTCAGAATTTCCACCTTTGATAGTTTTACAATCTACCACTTTGATATCATTGCTAACAAAAATATGATCTATCGGCAGCTTAATTACGCTTATAATCAAGGCTGGTAACTGAACATAACTTGTCGGTTCAATCCATGAAGGTTCTACTCCAAAGCCCAGTTTTGTATTGTGTAGTCCCGTTTTTTCAACTAGTCTTTTATAGTAGGGCGACCAAGGAGTTAGGTTTAAGTCACCTGCAAATATTAGTCTTTTATCTTTTTGAGTTTGTAAGTACTGAGTTACTTCAGCTAATGCGGTGTTACGTTTAGCAAAAACATCAGGTTTGATTGGTACTGAAGGGTGGGCTGCTACTAAAGTGATATTTTTAGTGCCAGTTTTTACAGATGTGGTTAAAATCGTTCCTGCACTTAGTGTCTTTCCTTGAGGATTTACCAATCCAAAGCGGCTAAAAACAGCCAACCCACCACCACAAGTCCGGTAAGCAAAGGGTAGAGTATCTTGCAGGCGTTTGGTTAGCTTCTTCATAGCTGGCGGGCTGATCTCTATTAATACAGCTATGTCAGGCTTTTGCTGTTTAACCAGATTAGCTACCTTAGTCAATTGAGTATTTTGAATATTGATGTTAAATTCTATAATTCTAAGAGATTCGCCTTGCCCTTGATGGCTATTAGGCAGATACCAAGGTAATATCCAAACGCTATTAAACGCTAGCAAAGCAAGAGCAAAAAACAGTGTCCCCTGCCAGCGAATTCCAGCCAACCAAGCACACAATATCCCAATAACGATTAGTAAAGAGACTAAAAAGTAATAAACTCTGCCGTGACTTAATAACTCGAAAGGATACCACCAAAGGAAACCAACACCTATTGAAAGAAGGGCAGTAATCCCTAGTAGAAGGTTCAATAAAATTTGGCTATAAGACTTTAACATCTAATACTGATATTTACACACAAAGGTACTTAGCTAGATATACAATACTTGCAAAGCTTATTACTGAAATTATACTAATTTTTCGTCAAACCATGACAGCCGATGCTGTGAGGGACTTCCACCTTAAGTTAAATTACTGAAGCAGTAATCTGCATAGATACTTATAAAGCTAGTTCATTTACATACAAAAGATTTATATTATGGCTTATGGCAACAGCCCCAATAAGCTCTCTAATATTTTGTATCCCCATTTGAGTGTTAGCAATCCGCAGAAAATTGCTAGGATCAGACTACCTATGATACCTGTGGTTATTGGTTCTGCATATCCAAACCAATCTGTATAACTCCAATACAATCCAGTGATCGCCACTCCAGTTATTGCACCAATACCAAAACGCTTAATTAAGCTACCAACCTTTTCGGGTTTTAATTCAGGTGTATTTACTTCAGGGGGTAATGGGTTCATAAAAAACCTTTGCCTTTTTGGACAACAGAAGCGCTCTGCTTCCTATTTTAGTCTTACTTAGTTATTGACGTTGCCATGCGCCGCAGTTGGTGTCCTAATCCATCAATTCCTACGCCTTGCATTCTTGGCGAGATAAAGTTAAATATTACGCTCGATTGGCGATTGAGCGGCTGGAGTACGGGGTTAATGCGGTTAAATAATTACTCCATACGCTAACGAGTGATGAGCGTTGCGGCGTGATGCTGGAGTTTGAGGATCTTAACCCGAACAAATTTCCTCAATTGGTGACAGATGCGCCCCTGTGGGCTGAATGGATGGCGTGATTTATTGGGAACAGATCGCGTCGCGATCGCTAAAAGGTCAGTTCCTTCCAAGCAAAAAGAACTAACTTTTATCCAGCATCCAGAGATTATTAACTATGGGGGGGGTGTCTATAAGCCTCACCAAAATTCTAGTCGCACACCAACGTCAGATAGCATATCGAGAACTCGTAGGGGTACACAGTGTAAACATTCTATTCAGGCATTTTCTACCACGGTTCCTTGGTGATACACAATCTTCCAACCCTGCGGTGTCTGTCGCCAGATCGTTGAGCGTCGAGTAATGCGAGTACCCTGAATCAGAGTATAGGTTACAAGGTAGTTTTCGGCGGCAATCTCAAGGCAATGAAAGTCGCGAGTCTGCCATGTATCTTCCTCTGGGTTGGCATAACGCTTCTCCATCTCATCCAACACATACTCCCGACTGTAACGCCGACCCGACGCACCCACTTCCCAAAATGTGTCTTCCGTCATCTGCTCAAAGTCGGCACGTGTCGTCCCCAACTCTGGACGATGAAAAATCGGTTCCCGTTGTATAAGTTCGCTCAAAACATTTAATATCTTTGGATCTGTGACTAAATTAGGTTCCATATTCTTTGACACAATATCACAGTCAATACCCCCTAATATTAGATGGGGCGGCTCAAAGTCCTTTGAACTTTTTCTGGATAAATCTCAATGACCATTTCAATGTACCAAGCTTTAATACCCGTGTCTATTCGCGCACTGAATAACCTTATAAACATTCTTGAAAAAGGTGCTGCTTATGCCGAAACTAAAAAAATAGATCCTTCTGTGTTGATTAATAGTCGCTTATCCCCAGATATGTTTCCATTATCAAAACAAGTGCAAATTGCCTCTGACATAGTAAATAGAGGTGCCGCACGGTTAGCAGAAATAGAACCACCTAAATTCGAGGACAATGAAACTACTTTTCCTCAACTTATTGACCGCATTCAAAAAACTATTTCTCATTTAAATACTTTTAAACCTGAGCAAATTGACGGTTCAGAAGAGAGAGAAATTACCCTACAAATGCGTGACAATACTCTCTCTTTTCAAGGAATGCCATTTCTCCTATATTTTGTTTTACCAAACCTTTATTTCCATGTCACAACAGCGTATGACATTCTTAGGCACTGCGGTGTAGAACTTGGCAAAGGAGACTTTCTTGGTCAGCCTTAATCAGAGCAATATCTAACGTCATCATTGCTATTCGGTATTGCATAAAACTCTCTACTCTCTTTGAGGGCGTTTGAAAAGTATGTTTTGTATCAAAAGTAACGTCCCCAAGCCAGAGCAACGAAAAATTAGGATTCTTCCTTTTACTTGGTGACGCTCAGAATAGCGAACTATAAATATTTTGAGCTTTTCAAATATCCTCTTAAAGATGGAGGAAGCGCTATACTTGACCATTTAATGAAATTCAAAATTCAAAATGAATAAGAAGAATAATTTTTAATTAATTCTGGGTACAAGCCCCCACTGAATTCTAGGATGGGCTTGGTACCCTTCTGCTACTGCTTTCGCCGAGAGTTTACGGTCATAAACTGATGCCACTGCCCGTCATCGCCCAGCACATAGGATGTCATCACCCGATGATTATTACTCTTAAACTCGATTACATCTCTGTACTTTGCTATCTTCTCATCGCCCGTCATTGAGGGCCCGTCAGAATTAAGCGTTAGCATGTTTTTAGCCGCGTCCAATTCACCGTCGTACAACCATAGATAAGTCATCCTTGACCCAACCCAGGTGCCTACATAGCGTTGCTTCTGCGGGTCATATCCCAGCGTTATTATCATTGTTGCCGCACCACCGCAGGGCATTTCGCCCTGTCCTTCACCTACAACCCAGAGTCCACCAATTGATCGCACACTTTCCGTTCCTGTTGCTCTTTCAGGCGGTTGATCTGGACTCATCATTGCCTCTGTTTCATAAGTCCACTCACCGACGAGTTTCTGTAGCCACTGATGTTCCTTTTGTGGCTCAGTATTCATTGTTGGCTCCTGTTGTGTTTTGATTGTATCCATTGCTTTAGCTCCTTTTGATGAATCATTGAGGAATGTAATTAGCGCGAAGCCCAACTCTGTAGGCAAAACCGCCCCCAAGGGCTAGGAACCGCGTGAAATGATGAAAAATTAAGATTTTAATAGTACATAAATACTATCATGGCTCAACTGATTGAGGGAAAATACCGAATTGATCGGCCAACATGCCAAAGCGGACAGACCAGAAGGTTTGGCTCATGGCATTTTCTTCCAGGTAAATTAGCAGTACATATTTCATTGAATTGCCTCTGCTGTTTCCCTTTGTAATTAAGTCGAACGACAATTGCTCAAATCGACACCTTTGCCAAAAATTTTTTTATCATTTAGATACAATCGAGCAATACCTGTATTCTTTCCTTTCGTGAGTAAGTCGAACGGCAATTTGAAATCGACACCTCTGGTAAAATTTTTTCCGGCGTCAGCTATGACCTCAAACGCACCTAATCACCCGTATTGGATGATTAGGTAGAAAGTTTCCTTTTAAACAGTTGTTGTGCAGCAGTATTCAGCATTCTTGATGCGTAGTGGTCAGAAGACATGATTAACCCTCTTTTATCACTCTCGACAAAGTATAATTAGGAGCGATCGCAAAAACA